>DATDEH010000001.1 GCA_036523395.1 Candidatus Limnocylindria bacterium
CGCGCGCTCCCACTGCGCGCCCTTCGGCGCGTGCTGGCGCTTCTCGACGTAGGCGTAGGTCGTGTCGTCGGGCGCGACCATCCCAGCGCGCGCGCCCGCCTCGATCGACATGTTGCAGATGGTCATGCGCCCTTCCATCGACAGCGCGCGGATCGCCGAGCCGCGATATTCGATCACCGTGCCGACACCGCCGCTCACGCCGATGCGCGCGATGATCCCGAGGATCACGTCCTTCGCCCACACGCCATGCGGAAGCGCGCCCTCGACGGTGACCGCCATCGTGCCGGGGCGCTTGGCCCAGAGCGTCTGCGTCGCGAGGACGTGCTCGACCTCGCTCGTCCCGATCCCGAACGCGATCGCGCCGAAGGCGCCGTGCGTCGACGTATGGCTGTCGCCGCACACGATCGTCATGCCCGGCTCCGTGAGTCCGAGCTGCGGCGAGATGACGTGGACGATCCCCTGCTCCGGCGCGCCCATCGGGAAGAGACGGATGCCGAACTCGCGCGCGTTGCGGGCCATCGCTTCCATCTGCTTCAGGGAGATGTCGTCGGCGGGAGTCGCGACCGTCGTCGGCACGTTGTGATCCATCGTCGACAGCGTGAGGTCGGGCCGCCGCACCTTGCGGTGCGCAAGCCGCAGCCCTTCGAACGCCTGCGGCGAGGTCACCTCATGGACGAGATGGAGATCGACGTAGAGAAGATCCGGCTCGCCCGCGGCCCGCCGCACGACGTGCTGCTCCCAGACCTTCTCCGCGAGCGTGCGCCTGGTCACGGCGCCGACGTGTCGAGCTCCTCGGCAGGGAACCCGTGCCCGCGGATCAGCGCGAGCACCGAGTCGGCGTGCGCGCGATCGCGGGTGTCCACGATGACGTCGAGGCCGACGCGGCCGAGTCCGGCGTACGGGCCGACGCGGTGGATCCCAACGTGAAGGATGTTGATCCGCTCGGCGGTGAGGATGCCGGTGAGCTCGTGCAGCATGCCCGGCCGGTCGTCGAGCCAGGTGCGGAACGCCAGATAGCGGCCAGCCGACGCAAGACCCTGCTGCAGCGCTTTGCCGAGGAGGTTGGGGTCGATGTTGCCGCCGCTCACCACGACGCCGACCTTTTGACCGCCGACGTGGCCGTTCGCCTCGAGGACCGCGGCGATGCCCGCGGCGCCCGCGCCCTCTGCGAGCATCTTAGTGCGCTCGAGCAGCACGACGATCGCGCGCGCGATGGCCTGATCGCTGACGGTGATGATGTCGTCGACGTACGTACGAACGATCGCGAGCGTCCGCTCCGCGGGGCGGCGCACCGCGATGCCGTCGGCGATCGTCGCAGCCGCTCTCTCGGTGATGCGTCCGTCGCGGAACGACTCCGCGAAGGCCGAGGCGCCGTCGGACTGCACGCCGATGATGCGCAGGCGCGGCCTCCGCTCCGACGCGGCGAGCGCGATCCCCGCGATCAGCCCGCCGCCGCCCACCGGTACGACGAGCGTGTCGAGCTCGTCGGCGTCCTCGAGCATCTCGAGAGCGACGGTTCCCTGACCGGCGATGACGTCGTCGTCGTCGAACGCGTGCACGTACGTGCGTCCGCGCTCGCGCGCGATGTCGAGGGCGACAGCGTGCGCTTCGTCGTAGCCGCCGTCGGCGAGCACGGTCTCGGCGCCGCTGCGCTGGATCGCGGTGAGCTTCGCCAGCGGGACGCCCTGCGGCAACACGACGGTCGCGGGCGCGCCGACGAGCTGCGCGGCGAACGCGACACCTTGTCCGTGGTTGCCGGCGGACGCGGTCACGACACCCGCTGTGCGCTTCGCCGCATCGAGGCGCGTGAGCGCGTTCAGCGCGCCGCGGATCTTGAACGCACCGGTGCGCTGCAGGTTCTCGAGCTTGAGATACACCTCGCGGCCGGCGAGCTGCGAAAGCGCCGGCGATCGCTCGGTCGGCGTGCGGCGGACATGCGGCGCGATGCGCGCAGCGGCCTCGACGACCGCGGCACGCGACAGCGCCGGCTTCTCCACGACGGTCATGATGCGACCCGGTCAAAGGCGCGCCGCAACCGCCGTACTCCTTCGTCGATCCGCTCGAGAGTCGGTCCGCTGATGGAGAAGCGGAACGCCTCCGAGTGATCGCGCGCGATAGCGAACGCGTGTCCAGGCACGAAGGCGACGCCCGCCTCCAGCGCGACGGTCAGCAGAGTTGCTGAGCTCATGCCGGAAGGAAGGCGGACCCAGAAGTAGAAGCCGCCATCGGGGTCGTTCCAGCGCACACCGGTCCCGGCGAACTCGCGCTCGAGCGCGGCGCCACCCCGCTCGAGCTTCGCGCGATACATGTCACGCAGCTTCGCGACGTGCGCGGGAGCGCCGCCCCGGCGTTCGAATTCGAGCACGATGCGCTGACCGAGCGTTCCGGTCGACGAGTCCATCGTCTGCTTCGCTGCCGCCATGCGACCGATCACCTCGCGGTCGGCGATGACCCACCCGACGCGCAGGCCGGGGAGGAACGTCTTCGAGAAGCTGCCTATCGAGACGACCTCGGTGGCGGAGTCGCGCGCGGCGAGCGGCGCGATGTCCGTGCCGCGGTAGCGAAGGAGGCCGTAGGGATCGTCCTCGATGACGACGGCGCCGTACGTTGCCGCGAGCGCGAGCAGCGCGTCGCGGCGGCGATCCGACATCGTCTCGCCGGTCGGATTCTGGAAGTTCGGCACGATGAAGAACATCCGCGGCGCGAGCCCGTCGCGACGGAGGACGCGCGCGGCCTCGGCGACATCGAGTCCTTCGTCGTCGATGGGGACCTCGACGACGCGCGCGCCGTGGTTGCGGAACGCCGACAGCGCGTTCGCGAACGCCGGCGACTCCGTCACGACCACGTCGCCTGGTCGCAGATAGACCCGGCACGCGAGGTCGATCGCCTGGAGCGCTCCGGCGCTGATGAGCACCTCTTCCGGATCGGCGGCGATCCCGCGTGCGCGCGCGTCGGCCGCGACGGCGGCGCGGAGCTCCGGCTCGCCCTCGGTCATCGTGTAGCCGAGGGCGCTTGCGCCCTCGCGGCGGATCACGGTCGCCGCCAGCTCGTCGGCGCCGACGAGATCGAGCGCTTCGCGGGCCGGTGAGCCCACCGCGAACGAGACCGTGTCGCGCGTCTGCCGCGCGACGATGCCGATCGTCTCGTCGATGAACGAGCCGAAGACCTCGTTCAGCCGGTCCCGATCGCCGATCTCCAGTTGTCTTGCCATGTCACTCCTTCAATGTCCTGACAACAGAAAGGCCTCCCGTTCTGGGAGGCCGTTTTGCGGTGCCTGGGTGCGGTTGCGAGGTGCGGCTCAGCCTCCCGAACGCGAAATTGGCCCCGGGATCGGGGCCGGAAGGATGATCGGGAGAAGCCGGAAAGCCATCGCCAGTGACGCTAGGGACCGGTGCCGACCTCCGTCAACGACGGCCCGTCACGTTGGTCAGGCTGCACAGGCCGACACGGGGCCGTCGGACATACACTTAAAGGGCTCCGCAAGGCGGAGCGCCGCTGGCGGACAAGGGCCCGGAACGTAGTAGGTCGCGTGCAGGTCATCCTCACGTAGAGACTGGTCCCGATCCTCGAAGCGCAGAGGCAAATACGAGAGGAGACCTGAGTGTCTTTCGCAGACAAGACCCTGACCTGTCGCGACTGTGGCCAAGAGTTCATCTGGACCGCCGGAGAGCAAGAGTTCTACGCGAGCCGTGGCCTTCAGAACCCCCCGAGCCGTTGCCCCGCTGACCGCGCGGCGCGCCGCGCCGGTGGCGGTGGTGGTGGCGGTGGTGGTGGTGGATACGGCGGCGGCGCCCGCGAGATGTTCACCGCGACCTGCAGCAACTGTGGCAAGGAAGCCCGCGTGCCGTTCCAGCCGCGTGGTGACAAGCCCGTCTACTGCAGCGACTGCTTCGAGCAGCGACGTCCGTCGCAGTCTCGTAGCCGTTACTAGCTAGTGCCGAAGCAAAAAGGACCGAAGCGCGACAAGGCCGAGAAGAATCGGATCGCCGCGCTCAAAGCACAAAAGGCACGTAAGGGTGGGGCCGGCGGAGATCGCCGGCCTCCCCGTTGAAATCATCCACCGCTAGCGTCACGGTCAAGCTCCACGGTGGACCTTTCAATGGGCAGTCGGCTGTCGCCTACGGCGCGATCGTCGGCAAGCTCATCGAGGTGAATCACAAGTC
>DATDEH010000002.1 GCA_036523395.1 Candidatus Limnocylindria bacterium
CGGAAGAGCTCGCGCCGAAGGAGGACGCGTGATCGATCTCTCGTTCGTGCTCGGACTCGCTCTTGGGACGATCGTCACGGGTTTCTGCGCGATCGGCTCCTTCGACCGCGGTCTCGATAGCGTGCGCCGCAGATCGTGGACCACCGAGCACGCCGCGCGGAAGCGCGCGGTCGTCGCATCTCGTGCCCATGACACCGCTCAGAAGAGCAGCGCCCAGAGACTCCACCGCACAGCGAGCTGATCCCCGGCGCGCACGCTCACCGGCGATGCCGAGCGAACGTCGCCGCCGATATCATTTCGTCTTCAGGGGGTCCAAACCATTGCCAGAACTCGCTGCCAGCGCGCGCGCCCGCCTCCCCGACAGTGCGTTCGCGTACGTCGACTCGCAGCGGCGCCGGCGGCTTCCGATCCACGACGCGTCGCACGTGCGGAACGCGCTCGCGCGATTCGACCAGACCAGGTTCGAGGACGATGTCGCGCGCGAGCGCGCTCGGCAACGGCTGCTCAGGGCCGCGAAGAAGTACGGCATCGTCCCGATCGGCTTCTTCCATGGGCAGCTGCGCAAGGAGCGGCAGCAGACCGAGATCAAGGCGCGCGCAAGGGATATCGCGAGCTTACCGCGCGGCACGGTGACGTTCCTGCTCACCGACATCGAGGGATCGACCGGTCTGCTTCGGCAACTCGGCGATGGGTACGCGGCGCTCCTGCGCGACGTGAGAGCGCTCATCCGCAAGAACGTGCGCGACGGCGGCGGACACGAGGTCGACGCACGTGCAGACGAATTCTTCGCCGTCTTCCGTCATCCGGTGCGTGCGCTCGACGCGGCTGTGGGCATACAGCGGTCGCTGCAGAAGCGCGACTGGCCCGACGGCGTCGAGGTCTGCGTGCGCATCGGCATCCATACCGGCCGCACGACGCTCACGGAGACCGGATACGTCGGCATCGCGGTCCATACCGCCGCACGCGTGTGCTCCGCGGGCCATGGTGGACAGATCCTGCTGTCGTCGGCGTCGCGCGATGCCGTCGAAGGGAGTCAGACCGCCGGCATCGTGCTGCGGACCCTGGGCAGCTACGCGCTCGCGGGCCTGCCGGAGCCCGAGACCTTGTTCCAACTGCACGCGGCCGGTCTTCGCGTGAAGTTCCCCAAGCTGCGCTCGACGGCGGTCAGCCCTTCACGCCCCCGACGCGGATCCCCTCGATGAAGTACCGCTGGAAGGCGAAGAACACGACGATCATCGGGATCGCGGCGACGGCCGCGCCGGTCATGAGCATGCCGAAGTCGGTGTTGAACTCCCCCTGCAGCGTCGCGAGCCCGACCTGGACCGGGTATTTCGCAGGATCGCGCAGGATGACGAGCGGGAAGATGAACGCGTTCCAGTAGCGATTGAAGGTGAAGATCGCCAGCACGGCGAGCGCCGGTTTGGACAGCGGCAGGATGATCCGCGTGTAGACCTGCCACTCGGACGCGCCGTCGAGGCGGGCTGCCTGCTCGAGGTCACCCGGCAGCGTCTGGATGAACTGCTTCATGAGGAACACGCCGAAGACATCCGCGAGCCCGGGCACGATGACGCCCGGATAGGTGTCGAGCAGCCCGATCGTTCGCAGGATGAAGAACACCGGAATGAGCGTGACCTGCGCGGGGACCGTGAGCGTGCTCACGACGAGCCAGAACATCACGTTCTTTCCCGGGAAGCGCCGCTTCGCGAATGCGTAGCCGGCCATGCTGTCGAACAGCAGGTGGAACGCCGTGATGACGCCCGCGATCACAACGGTGTTCACGAGCCAACGCACGATCGGCGTCGTCTCGAAGAGGCGCTGGTAATTGCTCAGCGTGAGCTCGCGCGGCACGATCTCCGGCGGGACCTTCACCACGTACTGGGACGGACTGAGCGACGTGAGGAAGAGCCAGTAGAGCGGGAACAACGAGAGAAGCCCGGCTGCGAGCAGGACGAGATGGACAGGGAGCTTGGTCCTAATACTCGACATCGGACCGTAGGGAGCGGAACTGCACGACGGCGACGGCGACGGCCATGATGAAGAGGACGACGGCCATCGCGCTCGCCAGGCCATAGCGGCCGAACTGGAACGCCGTGCTGTACACGAGCTGGACGATCGTGATCGTCGCGTTGTTCGGACCGCCCCCGTTGGTCATCACGTACACGCGCTCGAAGACCTGGAACGCGAGGATCGTGTAGACGACGAGCAGGTAGAGCGTGGTCGGCTTCAGCAGCGGTACGGTGATGTACCACCACTTCGTGAGCGGGCCGGCGCCTTCGACCTCGGCTGCCTCATAGAGCTCTCTTGGGAGCGCGCCCATCGCCGCCGAGTAGAGGACGACGCCACCGCCGGGGATCGTGAGCACCGCGCTCAGGATCACCGCGGCCAGTGCCTGGTCCGAGCTGCCGATCCATCGGAAGGGCTCGATCCCGAGTACCCCTAGGACGGTGTTCGCGAGACCGTACGGGTTCGGATTGAAGATCCAACGCCACACCATCGCGACGAGGATCGCGGAGTTCACCAGCGGGAGATAGAAGAGGGCGCGATAGAAGGTCTGGCTCTTGCGGCCGAGCGGCTGGATGAGGCTCGCGACGACGAGCGCGAGCGTCAGTTGCGCGGCAACGACGACGAGCGAGTACAGGACCGTGTTGCCGAGCGCCTGGCGGAACACCGGATCCTCGGCGAGCGTGACGAAGTTCGCCATCCCGACCCACTCGCTGCTCGCGATGCGCGCGCTCTGCAGCGACAGCGCGAACGCCTGCACGACGGGCAGGAGCGTGAAGACAACGAACAGCGCGAAGGTCGGCAGGACGAAGAGATACGACCAACCGTGACGCCGCAGCGCGGCGCCCACGCTATTTGTTCGCTTCGTCCAGCAGCTTCTGCGCGTTCGGCGCGACTTCGTCCAGCGCCTGCTTCGCCGTCTTCTTTCCCTCGAGGGCCGCGTCGCGCGCCGGACGCAGGTACTTCTGGTCGATCTCCGCCCAGGTGCTCACGTTCGGCAACACGTAGGTGAACGAGCCCATCTTCGCGACTTTCGCCTTCGCGGGGTGGTACTCGCCGTAGATCCCGGCCGCGCTCGTGCGCGCGGCGGGCGCGAGCCAGTATTCGACCGGCGGGCTCATCTTGTTCAGGTCCGGACCGATGTCGGGACCGGTGAGGTACTTCGCGAACTGGTGCGCCGCAGCCTTCTTCTCGGCATCCGCCTGCTCGCGCACGGCGATGAAGCCGACGCCACCCCACGCGGTCTGCGCGGTCTTGCCCTTCGGGAAGTTCGCGATCTCCCAGTTCGTACCGTACTTCCACTTCGGGTCCGCGTTGAGCACGTTGATCATCGCGCTCGGTCGCTGGAGGATCCCGATCTCGCCGCTGATGAAGCGCGCCTGTGAGTCGTTGGGGTTGAGCGTGAGGAAGTCGGGCGGCATGACCTTCTCTTTCGCGAGCGCGATCCACCGCTCGAGCCCGCTCACGGCCTCCGCGCTGTTGAACGTCCACGTCTTGACGTCCCTGTCATACAGGCGGCCTCCGTCGATGAGCATGAACGCGAACTCGTCGTTCGCGTGCGCGAAGCCGTAGATCTGCTTCCCGTCGGCTCGTTTGAAGGTGAGCTTCTTGGCCGCGTCCAGGAACTGCTCGTAGGTCCAGGTGCCGTCCGTCGGCGGAGTGACACCGCGCTCCTTGAAGAGGTCGAGGTTGATGTACTCGAACCACGGCACGATCCAGAGTGGATACGCCACGACCTTGCCCTTGTACGTCGTCGCGGTGAGCGCGCTCACATTGAAGTCGCTCCGTTCGGCCGAGGTGAGCGGCGGCTCGGACAGCTGGCCCGCGGCCGCGTATTTGAGGACGTCGCCGCCGGTCGTGTGGAAGACATCTGGGCCGGCCTTCTGCTGGAGGATCGCGAGGTCGAACTTCTGGTCCGTCTCGGGACCGAACGGCCCGCCCTGGATCGAGATCGTGAAGTTCGGGTTACGTACGCGGAAACCCTTCACCGCGCCGTCCGATGTCACGGTCTCGGCGTTCTGCGTTCCCGGGGTGTAGTTCCGGCGCCACCACTCGATGCTCACCGGCTTCGCCGCCGCTGCGGTCGGTGCCCCGGTCGCCACCGGGTTTGCCGCCTGAGGTGGCGGAGAACCGCACGCGGTGGCGACGCCGACCGCCGCAAGCGCTTGGAGGAACCGCCTGCGATCCATCTTCGGTCCGGCTTCGCGCTCCATCCTTGCTCCCTCCATGCGGATCTCGGGCTCGACTATACCTGCGCGGTGGTCCTCAGTCGGCGCGCACTGAATCGCGCCCTCCTCGAACGGCAGTTCCTACTTGCTCGGTCCAAGATCTCCGCGAAGGACGCCATCGAGTGGCTCGTCGGCATGCAGGCGCAGGTGCCTCTGGACCCATACATAGGACTGTGGACCCGGCTCGAGGGCTTTCGTACCGATGAGCTCGCGAAGCTGATCACCGACCGGCGAGCGGTGCGCATCGGACTGATGCGCGGCACCGTTCATCTCGTTACCGCGCGCGACGCGCTCGCGATCCGGCCCGTCGTGCAGCCGGTCTACGAGCGCATGTTCGTGAGCGCGAGAGACGACGTTGGCGCCCCGACCTTCACGAGCCGGCTCGCCGGTCTCGACTTGGAGGCGGTGCTCGCTCTGGGCCGGAATCTCGTGGATGAGACCCCGCGCAGCGCCGCGGAGCTTCGTCCGCTCCTGAAGAAGCGCTGGCCGGAGCGGGACGCCGACGCGCTCGCCGCGGCCGTGCACTTTCACCTGCCGCTCGTGCAGGTGCCGCCACGTGGTGTCTGGGGCGCGAGTGCTCAGCCGCGACACGCGTTGCTGCAGACGTGGCTCGGCCGCGATGTGGCCGGCGACGCTTCTCCCGACAAGCTGATGCAGCGGTACCTGCGCGCCTTCGGCCCAGCGACCGTCGCCGACGCCAGGACCTGGTCGCGCCTCACTGGGCTGCGCGAGGTCTTCGAACGGCTCCGGTCGAGCCTGCGCGCGTTCCGCGACGAGAGAGGACGCGAGCTCTTCGATGTGCCGGATGGTCCGCTGCCGGATCCCGACACGCCCGCGCCGCCGCGCTTCCTGCCGGAGTACGACAACGTCTTCCTCTCGCACGACGACCGCTCCCGCATCGTCCGTGATGACGTCCGCTGGTCGCAGAGGTCGGTGATGGAGGGTCGGTTCGGGACCGTGCTCATCAACGGATTCATCGGAGCGACATGGAAGATGAGCCGCGAGAAGGGCGACGCGCGGCTGCTCGTCGCGCCCGTCGTCCCGGTGGCGAAGCGCGACCTGGCCGCCGTGGCTGAGGAGGGCGCGCGACTGCTGGCGTTCACAGACCCCGACGCCAATTCGCGGGACGTGAGTGTCGCGCAGGCGACGAAATCCGCGCCGGGCTCGCGCCGTACTCCGAGTAAGACCACAATTTCGCGGAGGGCCAAGAAGGGGGACTGAGATGCCAACGACAAAGGAATCGCTGTTCGAGACGTTCCACATCGACGAGGAGGGCGTTGACCGGGTCATCGAGCGGATCAAGGCGCTGATCGAGGAGGGAAACGCCCGCCGCCTGCTGGTCAAGACCCGCGACGGTGTGACGCTCATCGAAGTCCCGCTGACCCTCGGTGTCGTGGGCGCGCTGCTGCTGCCGGTCTGGGCGGCCATAGCCGCGATCGCCGCGATCGTGACCGACGCGGTCGTCACGGTGGAGAAGCGAACGGACGACAAGGCCTAGACGCGATCGCGCGCTAGCGTTCTGTCTCGCATGACGCGGCAGCGCATCGCGATCGGCGGGATGCACATCGAGTCGAGCGCGTTCTCGCCGCATCGCAGCGGCGCGGCGGACTTCACCGTCCTGCGCGGCGCCGAGCTGCTCGCGCGTTACGACGACCTTCCCGCTCAGGTCGAGTGGCTGCCGCTCGTGCACGCGCGCGCGCTGCCGGGCGGCGCGGTCGTGCGCGACTTCTACGAATCGGTGAAGAGCGAGCTCCTGGGCGGCCTGCGTGCCGCGCTTCCACTCGATGGGGTATTTCTCGACATCCACGGTGCGATGAGCGTGGTCGGCATGACCGACGCGGAGGGGGATCTTGCGACGGCCGTCCGCGAGGTCCTGGGCCGCGGGGCGCTGCTCTCGGCGGCGATGGATCCGCACGGCAACATGTCGCGTCGCCTGGCGTCCGCGCTCGACCTCGCGACCTCGCATCGCATGTCGCCGCACGAGGACGCGCCGCTCACCCGCCGTCGCGCCGTCGCGAATCTCGTCGCTTGCCTCGACCGAGGTATCCGTCCGCGCAAGGCCTGGGTCCGCGTGCCCGTGCTGCTCCCGGGTGAGAAGGCGAGCACCAGGGACGAGCCCGCGCGTTCCATTTACGGCGCGCTTGCCGCGATCGAGCGGCTCGCCGGCATCATCGATGCGGCCGTGTGGATCGGCTACGCGTGGGCCGATGAACCGCGGTGCAGCGCGGCCGTCCTGGTGACCGGGACGGACGAGGACGCGATCGCACGTGAGGCGCGCGGTCTGGCCGAGCGGTACTGGAACGCGCGCGCGGAGTTCGCGTTCAGCACCGCCGCTGGCGACGCGGACTGGTGCATCGCGACCGGTCTTGCGAGTCGCGCTCGTCCTTTCTTCATCAGCGACTCTGGGGACAATCCGACTGCGGGTGGCGCGGGCGATGTCGCCTTCATGCTCGAGCGCCTCATCGCGCAACCCGCGCTCGCTTCCGGCCGAGCGACGGCGATCTGGGCGAGCGTCGTCGATCCGACCGCGGTCGCGCGGTGCGTCGACGCGGGCGAAGGTGCGACCGTCGATCTGCGGGTGGGCGGCGCGTTCGGATCGACACAGGGCGCGGGCACAGCGCTGCGTGGGGATGTGCTGCGGATCGCGTTCGGCGACCCCATCGGCGGCGACATCGCGGTCGTCGCGACCGGCGGCGTGCGCGCGGTCCTGACCAGCCGCCGGAAGCCATTCCACTTCATCCGCGACTTCACCGAGCTCGGTCTCGATCCGGCAACGCACGACCTCACCGTCGTGAAGATCGGCTATCTCGTGCCCGATCTGTACGACGCTGCGAAGGGCTGGGTCCTAGGACTCACGCCGGGCGGCGTCGATCAGGACATCGTCCGGCTCGGCCACCGCGGGCTCGACCGCCCGATCTATCCGCTCGACCCCCAGATGCCCGCCCCCGACCTCGCGCCGGTCATCCTGCACTAGCGCCGTTACAGAAAGGGACCAGTCCGCTCTCGCCATGGGCTGTTCGGGCTATCCCCGATGACAAAGCAGCCCGGTGGCGTTAGTCCGTGCGAGTGAACAGCACCGAAACCACGCCCGCGCCCGCCGACGGCGGCCGCCAGGTCGGCCAGGTCCTCGCCGGCCGCTATCGCCTCGCGATGTTCAAAGGCGGCGATGACCTCGCCGACCTGTGGCACGCGCTCGACGACTCCAGCGAGAAGGTCGTGACCCTCGAGATCCTGCGCGATCGGAGCAACGAGCCCGCCCGGCAGCGTTTCCTCGCCGAGGCTCGCCGCATGGCCGCGATCGAGCGTCCCTCGGTGATGCGCGTCGCGTCGATCCACGACGGAGCGACGGACACGTTCATCGTGTTCGACCACCTGATCCCACTGCCCGTCGTCATGACCGAGCTTTCAGCGATCGCGAAGGACGTGAAGCCCGCGACGAAGGCCGCGGACGAGAGGACGACCGTGCTCGGTGCGATGGCGGGACCGACGCGTCCACCCGTTGCGCCGGAGCCCGTCGCAACACTGCAAGCCGCCATCGATGCGATCGAAGCGGTGGACGAGACACCAGCTTCCAATTTCGAGACCGCAGCGCCCGGGACGCCGGCTGCGTCTGCGTCGACCACCGGGCCAACGCAATCGGCGTCGGCCGTGTCCGGCGCGCTCGCCACGGCCAAGTCCGACGTCGCGGCTGTCGTGGCCGAAGTTCGCGCGCTGCTTCCGCAGGGCATCGACACGTCCGCCCTGACATCGTTCATCACGCGCGCCTCGGCGCGCATGCGTCGCGTCGCGGGAGCGGCATCGAGCGTGCGCGGCCCATCATCGAGTCCCGCGAGCGCGCCGCCTCGCGCCGCCGATGTGAAGGGCGATGCTCGTCAGACGGCTGGCACAGGCGCAGCGCAGTCGGTCGCCTCGCTCGGAACGCGCGTCGCATCGAGCGCGGCGCCCTTCATCGCGCGCGCTGCATCGAATGCGGCTCCGCTGATCGCCCGTGTCGCATCGAGCGCCGGTCCGCTGATGGCGCGTGCAGCGTCGAACGCGGGTCCGCTCGTCGCGCGGGCCGCGTCGGGCACAGGTCCGCTCATCGCGCGCATCTCGCGCGTCCACCCGGTCATCCTCGCAATCCCGATCGGTCTGCTCCTCCTTGGTATCTTCGTGCTGTCACCGCTCGACGATGCGATCGTCGAAGTCCTTCGGGGGGCGCCGTCGCCATCCGCGACGGGTGTCCCGCGCCCGGCTCTCGCTCCCGCCCCATTCACGGTGCCGCCGCTCAGCGCGTATGGCGCCGCGTTCGAATCGCAGGGCCCCTATCCGACGACGACTCCGAACGGCACCGTCGAGTGGGTCGTCGCGCTTCGCAACACGGGCTCGGCGGGTTGGTATCGCGGCATCGAGGGCGCGCAGGCCGCACTCGCGCTGCCCAACGGCGCTGGCGTCGCCGTCCAGACGACGGAATACGTCGCGCCTGGCCAGGTGGGCTGGTTCGTCGTGAAGTTCCGCGCTCGCGCGGAGCTGGGTACGTACAACGTGCAGCTCCTGCCGCGCATCGACGGCCGCGGGCCGCTGCAGGACCTCGGCATCTACACCGTCGTCACGGTCTCACAGAACCCGTAGCGTCGCGTCGTGCGACGCGTCCGGACCGCCGTCACGCTCCTCCCTTACGCGCTCGTCGTGCTCCTTGCGGTCGGTCTCGCGATCGCCGGCCGCCTCTCGACTCCGGATGCGGTGAGAGTCGCGTCGTCGACGCCGACGGCGGCCGTCGCGTCGCCGACCGCTGCCGTCGCCTCGCCAACCGCGAGCGTGGTCTCATCGGAAATCGCGACTCCCGCCGCAGCGTCCGCGAGTCCGTCGGCGACCGCGTCGGCTAGCCCGAGTGCGAGCCAAACCGCGAGCCCGACGACGTCGTCGCTCGCCAACGACGCGAGCGAGATGCTGCGCGTGCACAATGCGCTTCGCGCCGCGGTCGGCGCGCCCGCGGTGCGCGCAGACGACCGTGTGACTGCCGCGGCGCAGCGCCATGCGGAGTACCTCGCTCGGAACGACGCGCTCGGTCACGACGAGGTCCCCGGTGCGCCGGGCTTCAGCGGCGTGTTCGTGCGCGATCGGCTCGCGGCGCAGGGGTACAGCGACGCGAACGCCAGCGAGGTCGCGACCTCGTTCACCTCCGGCACCGACGGCGTCCGCTCGCTCTGGGTCCTCCCATATCACCGGCTCGGCCTCATGCATCCGGAGGCGGTCGTCGCTGGATGGGGCCATGCGGAGATCAGTGGGCGTTCCATAACCGTGGGCGTGATCGTGTACGACTTCGCTGCGCCCGCGCCCGACCGCGTGCGCGCTCCGGCACCGGACCAGCGCGTCGCCGGCGCGTACTCCGGCGAGGAGATCCCCGACGTATTGCCCGCGGGCGCCTCGCGACCGGTCGGCTATCCGATCATGGTCGTGTATTCGAGCGCGCGCGCCGTCGATCTGCGCAGCGCGCGCCTCGTACAGGTCGGCGGGCCGGACTTCGCGTACCACGTCGTGCCGCAGCTCTACGAACGCGATTACGTCGCGGTCATACCCGCGGCGCCGCTCACTCCTGGCGCGCGCTACCGGGTGCGCCTCGAGCTGACGGTCGCGGGTGCGGATGTCGTTGAGGAATGGGAGTTCCAGGCCGAGCGCTAGGCGACTATCTGACGGTCACCACCGCGTAGATGCCGAGATCCGGGAGCGGACCGCGGCCGTTGATCGCGGGGCGCAGGCGGATCGTGTGCGGACCAAGCTCGCTCGGCGCGCGGAAGTGCGCGACGAACCAGCCCGTCTGACCGGGCCCGACGTACTGCGTCGATTGCACGGCGACGACGGTGCCGTCGTCGAGGATGAGCGAGGCCTGAGCGCCGTCCACTCCGCGATACCAGCCGGCGGAGCCTGTGTTGCGGAGCGCGAGCGTCCATTCGACCGTGCTGTTCGGCGACGCGTTCGGATAGGGTGCCTGCGACTCGAACGTCGCGCCATACGCGCCGAGCGGCGGCACGTCGAACGCGGGGCGAACGAGAGCAGGCATCGTGCCGGCGTTGGTCGCGTCGGCAGCGGGATGCGTCTGCTGGAGCAACACGCCGGCGACGATGAGCGTTGCCGCAGCGACACGGAAGGAAAGCTCCGGGCGAGCCTTCGCGAACGCGACAGCGCGGCGTGCCCCGCCACGTGAGAGCAGGCTCGACACGGCGGCGCGCCCGCGACGCGTCACGCGACCCAGGACCGCGAGCTCTTCATCGATGACGACCGCGAGCGCGACGCCGTACACGAACGTGCGCGGACGGCCGTAGCGGCGCGTGGGATCCGGCTCGAGACCGCGACGCAGCACGCTCGCGACGCGCGGCGACGGATGCGCACCGAGCAGCTCCTTCGCGATCGCCGCGAGCCCGTAGACGTCGCTCGCGCGGGACGCTGCGCCGCCCGCGGTCACCTCGGGAGACGCGAAGCCGGGCGTGCCGCGCACGACCTCGGGCGGATGACCGATCGGTTCGGCGATGCCGAAGTCGAGCAGCCGCGGTCGTCCGTCGGCCGCGATGAGGACGTTCGCGGGCTTGAGGTCGAGGTGCACGAAGCCGTGCGAGTGGAACGCCTCGACCGCGTCGGCGATCTGGATCAGCAGGAGCGCGATCTTGCGCGGCGGGAGCGCGGGGCCGGTCCGTGCGATCTGGTCGAGCGGCTCGCCCTCGACATGCTCGAACGCGATGAGCGTGTCGCCCAGCGCCTCGTGGATGCCGAGGACCGGGACGATCGACGGATGGTCCAGCGTTTCGAGACGGCGCGCCTCGGCCAGGAAGTGGCGCCGCGCGTCCGAGTCCTTCGGGTCGCGGAGGATCTTCACCGTGACGGGGCGGTCACGCGACTCGTCGTAGGCGCGCCAGACGTCCGCCGTGCCACCGGTGCCGATGTGAGCGGCGAGGCGGTAGCGCCCGGCGACGACCGCGCCGATATCACGACCGGACGGGGAAAGGATCTCGGTGACGTCTGACCGCCTCATCGAAGTGATTAACGGGCCGGTCAGTCGCACGCTGCGTTTCGGACTAACGGGGCAGTACTTGTTTATCGCAGGGGGAGAACCCCCTGCAACCCCCCTGCTACCGCCCTAGCTCGCGAGACCGATGTCGAACGTCGCGGCGTAGGCGTCGCCGTTCTTCGTGACGTTCAGGGTCAGCTTGCCGCCGCTCTGCTGGAAGATGCCGTCGGCGGCGTTCCGCGTGACGCCCTGCGTTCCCTTCTGCGAGTACGGCGTCTGCGCGAACACCTGCGTGTTCAGCGCGTCGTCGAAGAAGAGCTGCGAAGTGAACTCGCTCGAAGACGTCGGACGGATCTTGAAGTGGATGTGCACGGCCCGGCCCTGGTACCAGCCGGGATAGACCGTGGTGAACTTCGCGCTGCCCGATGCGTCGGTGGTCCGGTAACCGCGCAGGAACTTCTGCCCTCGCGCGTTGTCCACATCGGAGTACACGCCGAGCGCGTCGCAGTGCCAGACATCGACGACTGCGCCGCTGAGCGCGGTGCACGCGCTGCCGCTGACCCGCGAGACGAGGAAGTTGAGCGTGAGTAGGGCGCCGGGTCTCACCGAGCCGGTCCCGGGATCCGAACGGATGTCAGAGCGGTTCAGCTTCTCGTCGACGAAGTACGGACCTTCAGTGAGTGCGGGACGCACGATGCATGAAGGCAGCACCGTGGTCGCCGCCGCAGATGCCGCGGCTGCCGCCGTCGCCCCGGCGCTCGTCTGCTGCGCCGCGGCCGTCGGCGATGCCGACGTGAGCGCACCCGGAGCGCACGCCGCGAGGAGCGCGACGCTCGATCCACCCAGGAGCGCGAGGACCTCTCTGCGGCTCAGGATGCGGCCGACCTGCGCGTCGTCGTTGTCGATCGCGTGCTGCTCTTTCAGTTCTCTCTGACCTAGACCTTCACCGTCGCAACGAGGTCGACGACAACGCGGATCTCGTCGACGACGCTGACGACGCGGAACGGGACGGAGGGTGCGGACATCCCGAAGTCGCCGAACTTCCAGGTCGGCGCCGCTGTCGCCGTGGCTGTGAGGTCGTTCCCACTGCGCTTGGCCACCACGTCGAACGTCACTTCTTTCGTTTTGCCGTGGATCGTGATCTGACCCGTGAGCTTGAAGGTGAACTCACCGCTCGCCGGCATCGGGAGCACCAGGCCGCTCGTCTTCGTCGGAACGAACTCCGCCTTCGGGAACTGACGGACCTGCAGCGTGTCCATCTTCACGAAGTTGTCGCGGTCGCGCTGATCGCTCGCGAGCGTTGTGAGATCGAACGTGATCTTCGAGTCGGACGAGAACGTGCCGTCGTCTTTGAGGACGAACGTCCCGGTCGCGCCTGTCGCAACGAGCACCGCATCTGATGGGAGGTTCACGCCCACCAGCTGCTCGCGCACGCGCACCGTCGCCCTCGAGGTGTCACTGATGGTCCAGGTCCCGGTCGTGACAGTGCTCACGCTCGTTGCGGTCGCTGTCGGCGTGGGTGTCGCGGTGGCCGCGACGGCCGTTGGCGCAGGGCTCGCGCTCGGCGCGACGGCTGCTCCACCGCACGCGGCGAGCAGGAGGCTCGCGGTCGCGAGCGGCATGGCAATGCGGGACATGTACCCTGAGCTCATCGTTTCCTCCGCGGTGTGTTCGTCCGACCTTACACGCCGGAAGGCCGCTCGGGGCTAAGTATTCGCTAAGAACGCACCGCGTTATGCGCGCATGAATTCAGCAAGCAGGCGATGGAAATGATGCACACCGCCTTCGCGGGCGGGCGAGTATCGGCCGCGATCGTATAGTCGTGAGCGGACGCCGCGCTGGACGGCCTCGACGATCGCCTCGTCTTCGCGCTCCACCCGATCGAGCCCACCGCCCGCGCCCTGTTCGCGCTTGCTCGCGTCCCACACGAACGGGAGGAACGACACGCGCGTCCGATCCACGGCGAGCGGGGCCACGACATTCACCGAGACGCCCCACGGGTACACGTTGAACATCGTCGTCGGGAACAGCCAGTAGTAATACGCGCCGATGGCCTTGCCGGCGTCGGTGTGCGAGCGCGGCGCGCCCAGCGCGCTCTCGCCGGACTTCGCGATCGCGACCTGCAACACGGCGAAGCGCTCGAGCTCGACCGCATAGGCGCCGTAGTCGATGACCGCGGCGAGGCTGTTGTGCACGTACGGGATGTGGAAGCCCTCGAGGTAGTTGTCGATGTACAGCGCCCAGTTCGCGTTCACGACGTAGTCGCGCGTACCGGCCTCATCGAACACGAGTTGGTCGAACGGGAGGTGGCCGATGCGGCCTCGCATCGGCGCCACGACGTCTTCGAACGTCATCGCGGGCGCGAGGGACACCATCAGAAAGCGCTGCCAAGTCCCGAGCGCGACGTGCGGCAGGTCGTCACTCGCCGAAGGAAAGTCCGCCGTCCCTTCGAACTCGGGCATGGAGTGGAAGCGGCCGTCGAGCGTGAAGCGCCGGCCGTGATAGCGGCAGCGCAGTTGCTGCTGGTGGCCCGCTCCGTCGACGACGAGCGTGCCGCGATGCGTGCACACGTTCGACAGCGCATGCACCTGGTCCTGCGCGTCGCGCGTGAGGAGCAGCGGCTCATCGAGCGCACCGGGCAGCAGCGTGAACGGAAAGACCTGTCCGGCCACCTTCACGACATCGTCGTTCGCGGCGTATTGCCATGTGCGAGCGAACACACGCTCACGCTGAGCGCGAAAAAGTGCGTGATCTGAGTAGACACGGGCCGGGAGTGTCTTCGCGACGCGGATGTCGGGATCGATGTCGAAGTTCGCGCCACTCACGCCGCGATGCTAGCGACGAAGGCGTTACGCGCGCAGCGCGGGGTGGCGCTGCGTCTTGACGAGGAGGACGAGCGCGACGAGCGCGAGCGCCGCTGGCGCGAAGGTCGGCGCTGGCTGCATGAAATCCGCCTAAGACGTGCGAATGCACCGCCTGCGAGCCTAAGCCAAGAGCGAGAGCCACAATGGGAACGTGACCGAAGCGTTCGCCCTCGTTCTCCATTCACATCTGCCGTACGCGCGTGGCGCCGGCCGCTGGCCGCATGGCGAGGAGTGGGTGCACGAGGCGATCCTCGGCACGTACCTGCCGCTGCTCGGCCTGCTCCATGACCTGCGCGACGACGACGTCCCGTACCAGATCACGATCGGGCTCACACCAACGCTCATCGAGCAGCTCGCTGACCATGACATCGACGCGCGTTTCATCGAGTACTGCGACGATCAGATCCATCGCGCCGACACCGACGTTCAGCGCTTCGTCGGGGACGGCAACACGGAGCGCGGTGCGATCGCGCGCTTCTATGCGTCGCTCTATCGCGCGCATCGCGACGCCTACGTCCGTCGCTTCGGCCGCGATCTCGTCGCGGCCTTCGCCTCCCTCGCGCGGAGCGGGCATATCGAGATCCTCACGTCGGGCGCGACGCACGGGTACCTACCGCTCCTCGATCAGGCGTCGGTGCATGCGCAGCTCGCCGTCGGAGCGCGCACGACGCGTCGTCTCCTCGGCGTCGAGCCACGCGGGATCTGGCTACCCGAGTGCGCATACGCACCGGGGCTCGAGGACATCCTCGAGTCGCACGGCCTCACGCACTTCTTCACCGACGCCGCGCTGCTCGGCGGGAAGCGCCTGGTCACCGAGGGTCACGCGTTCCAGCGCGAGCGCAGCGGCGGCGCGCTCGACGTGCCGCTCATCGCGGCGGCCGACGACACGCTGCGCCCGTACCTCGTGCGCGAGTCGAACGTCGTCGCGATCGCGCGCCACGACAAGGTCTCAGGACAGGTGTGGTCGGCGACGATGGGCTACCCCGGCGAGCCCGCATATCGCGAGTTCCATCGCAAGGACGACCGGAGCGGGCTCCGCTATTGGCGCGTCACGGATCAGAGCACGGGCCTCGGTGCGAAGGAGCCGTATTCGCCGGGCACCGCGGCGGAGCGGGTGCGCGGGCACGCGGTCCACTTCGTCGGTCTCGTGCGCGACACGCTCGCGCGCCACCGGGCGGAGCGCGGCACCGATGCGTTGCTCACGGTCACATTCGACAGTGAGCTCTTCGGACACTGGTGGTTCGAGGGTGTCGACTGGCTAGGACACGTTCTGCGCGAGCTTGCGTCGGGCGGGCCGGCGCCGCTCAGCGTCGCTGAGTACCTGCGGCGCAGGCCGGCGACCGAGCACATCGAACTCGTCGAAGGCTCGTGGGGAAAGAACAACGACCACTCCACCTGGGCGAACGAGCGCACCGCATGGATGTGGAGCGAGCTCGCCCGCATGGCGCGGGAGATCCACGAGCTGCGCGCATCGCGACCGTCCGATCCGCTGCGCGCGCGCGCCGCGCGTCAAGCCGCGCGCGAGCTGTTGCTCGCGCAGTCCAGTGACTGGCCGTTCCTCGTGACGACGGGACAGGCCGCGGACTACGCGGTGGAACGTTTCCGGAGTCACTCGCTTCGCTTCCGCAGGTCGATGGAGCTCGCGCGCAGCGGAACGAGCGCGGACGAGATCGAGCTGCGGAGCCTCGAGCGAGCGGACAATCCGTTCCCGGACGCGAGCCCCGACGACTTCTCGCCGGTGCGAGGCGCGCTGACCGCGCGGGTCTAGCCCTTCTTCGGGCCCTCGCCCTTCGGCGCAGGCGCGCCCGGCTTGCCGGCGGGCCCGCCTGGTTTGCCCGCGGGAGCGCCCGGTTTCGCGGGTGCGGCGCCGGGCTTCGCGGGTGCGGCGCCGGCCTTCGCACCCGCGGGGGCTCCTGGCTTTCCGGCCGCTGCGCCCGGGACTGCGGCACCGGCGGCAGCAGGCGCGGCACCTTCGGCCGGTGCCTCTGCACCTTCGGCTGCGACCTCGCCCTCGACGGGAGCGGCAACTGCAGCGACCGGCTCGGCCTCGATGCGCACCGGGACGGCCTTGACGACGAGCTCGTCCGGGTCGTCGATGATGCGGACCGTCGTCTTGTCGAACACAAGATCGCGAACGTACAGCGCATCGTCGATCTCGATGAGCGGCGAGAGATCGACGTCGATGGAGTGCGGGATGTCCTGCGGGAACGCTTCGACGGTGATGTGGTCGCGGGCGTGGACGAGCACCGCGCCGAGCGTCTTCACCGCGGGCGACTCATGCACGAAATGCAAGGGCACCTCGGCGTGGGTCTTCTCGGTGAGACTCACGCGCTGGAAGTCGACGTGGAGGAGGCGGCCGGTCATGGTGTCGCGCGCGACGCCGTGGATCAGGGCTGGGATCGCGTCGCCGTCGAGGCCTTCGAGCGAGAGCAGGGTGGTGTTGCCCCAACGGCGGTAGGAGCGTTCAAAGGAGCGAAGGTCGGTCTGGACCGAGGTCGAGTCCTTGCGCCCGCCGAAGACGACGCCCGGCAGCACGCCGTCACGGCGGAGCTGGGCGACCTTCTTGCCCACCACCTGGCGGGGTCGGACAGCGAGCTTTTCGGCTTCAGCCAAGACGGAACTCCCCTACGAAAGCGTGCGAAGTCCTAAGTATCTCAGGGCGGCGTCGGGAAATCCAAGACGAGCCGCACCGGTCCGCTCAGCGCCAGCAGGGTCGGGCACTGGAGCCTCGACAGCCCGATGCCCCAGACCATCACGCGCTCGAAGTCCTCGACGAGGCGTACCTCTTTGACCAGCGGCGTCGTCGTCGGCTTGAGTGAGGTCGCGCCCGTGTACGTACGCGTGCCGTCGCTTGGACTGACGGTCGACGCGTTCTGGAAACGGACCCCGAACAGGGCACTGCCGTCGATCGGCACCGGTTGCCCGCTCGGCCCGGAGAGAGACGTCGCGATGGCGACCCGGTACGGCGGCATCCCGTACACACCGGGCGCCGTGCTCGGTCCGAACTCGAAGACGACCCGGTCGAAGCCGGGGTTATGGGCGATCCGGATCGCGGTGAGCTGGGCCTGGTTCGCCGTCGCCCCGCCCGTCCGCTCCGGGCAGGCCGTCGCGGGCGTGCTCCCCGGGCTCGCGGCGGAGGTCGGACTCGGTGCCGCGGCCGTCGGCGCCGCTGTCCGGGAGACTGTCGGCGACGCGGTCCTGGTGGCGGTGGGAGCGGCCGTGGGCGGCGCGGCTGTCACTATGCTGGCGCTCGGGCTGGTCCGGGGCAGGACGACCCGCTCCGGACTACAAGCGCTCACCACGAGCGCCGCAGTGACCATCAAGAGCGCGCTGCATGACAGGAGACGGCCTCTCAAGGCATCGATCGTGACGCATGGAGAGTGCTCTGTCGAGTTCGCTGACAAACTGGCGAGCCCTTCGTACGCAGACCGTACGAAACGGGCGTAAACAAGGGTTCTACGCTAAAATGCCTCTAATTGGCCGACCGGCTGCGCGTGGCGCTGGTTTTCCACCAGCACCAACCCGCGGGGAACTTCCCGTCAGTCTTCTCAGAGGTGACCGAGCGCGCGTATGCGCCGCTCGTGGCCGCCCTATACCGCCATCCCGAAGTCAAGGCGAGCCTCCACTTCTCCGGACCGCTGCTGGACTGGCTCGAGGCCAACCGGCCCGACGTCATCGGCGACCTCTCCGACCTTGTCCGGCGTGGCCAGATCGAGCTGCTGTCTGGCGGCTATTACGAGCCCGTGCTCGTCGGAGTGCCGCGACGGGACGGCGTGGGCCAGATCCGCGCGCTCACCGACCGGGTCCACGCGATCTTCGGTCAGCGGCCGCTTGGCGCCTGGCTGACCGAGCGCGTCTGGGAGCCGCATCTTCCGTCGCTCCTGGCTGAGGCGGGCATCGCGTACACCGTGCTCGACGACGAGCACTTCCTCCGCGCCGGACTCAGGAAGGAAGAAACGGGCGAGTCGTACATCACCGAGGACCAGGGTCTTCCGGTCATCGTGTTCCCCGGCAGCATGAAGCTGCGCTACCTCATCCCCTTCCGCGACGTGAGCGCGACGATCAAGGAGCTACGCGAGCGGCACGCCGCGGGCGCGCGCCTGGTCGTGTACGCGGACGACGGCGAGAAGTTCGGTGCGTGGCCGGGCACGTACCAGCGCGTCCACAAGGACGGCTGGCTCGAGCAGTTCTTCACCGCACTCGCGCAGGCGGATTTCATCCAGACCGCGACGCTCGAGGACGCGTGGATCTTCCAGAAGCCGGCGCGCCGCATCTACATCCCCGGTGGCGCGTATCCGGAGATGAGCGCATGGGCCCTCGACGCCGCCGCCGCACGCCGCCTTCAGCAGGCGCGACACAAGCTCGGCGAGGATCTCGAGTCGCTGGTGACCGCGCCGCTCTGGCGCAATTTCTTCGCGAAGTACCCCGAGTCGAACGCGCTCCACAAGCGGATGCTCATCGTGTCCGAGGAGCTCGCGCGGCGCAGCATCCTCGATTCGTCGATGGAAGTACGTCAGGCGCAGCAGAATCTGTGGCGCGCCCAAGGCAACGACGTGTACTGGCACGGCGTGTTCGGCGGCATCTACTTCCCGCACCTGCGCTCCGATGCGTACGCGTCGCTGCTCAAAGCGGAGCGGATCCTGTCGGAGCGGCGCGTCGCGGCCGGCGAGTCGCGCGACTACGACGTCGACGGCTACGACGAGTACATCTTCCGCGGCAACGCCGGCGCGGTGTTCGTGCACGTGCAGGGCGGCGCGGTGATCGAGTGGGACATCTACGCGTCGGCGACGAATCTCGTCGACACGCTCGCGCGCCGTCCGGAGGGCGAGCACGACGAGCTTCGGCGGGCCGAGAAGGCCGGCAAGGTCCTGGTCGGCAAGGCCGCCGAGAAGGAAACGAAGTCGATCCACGACGCGGTGCGCGCGAAAGAGCGCGGTCTCTCGAAGATGCTCGAATACGATCCGGCGCGCCGCGCTCTCTTCCAGGACAGCTACACCCCTCGCAAAGGCGAGGAGGTGAACCTTCACGCGGCCTATTACGCCCTCACGCCGCAGCGCGAGGCGCGCACCGTCAGCCTCACGCTCGAGCCGCCGGCGCGGACGCTCGCGGCGACGCCCGGTCTCGGGATCCGCAAGGACATCCGCATCGCGGACGAGGGACTCGCGGCCGGCGTGCGCTACCGGCTCCGCAACGACAGCGACGAGACGATCGAGCTGGCGTTCACGAGCGCATCGAACATCGGGCTCCTCGGCGAGAACGAGGCCGCCGACATCATCACCGTCGGTACGCGCAAGACGACGGCGGGAAAGCCGATCGAGGTGCGCAATGTCGCCGAAGTCCAGATCCACTCCGAGTCCAAGCATTTCGATCTCACGCTCGCGATCGATCCACCGGCGCTGGTGAGCACGGAGCCGATCTACGCCGTGACCAACTCTGAGTCCGGCTTCGAGCGCATCTATCAACAGCTCCAGATCGCGATGACCTGGAACGTCGCGATCGAGCCGGACAGTCATGTCGACCTCGAGATCCGCGGTACCGCGCTCGGCCAGATGGTCGAACCGGAGGCCGTGCGACCCACGGCGCGCCGCCGCAAGGCGACCACGCCCGCGGGCGAAACCCCGGCCCGTCCCCGGAGGTAGACCCTCCGCCGATGTACGAGCCCGCGCCGCCCATCACGCCCCTCAGCGCTCCACCACCACCACCACCACGTGCGTCCGGCCCGAGTGGCGCCGCGCTGCTGCTCATCGGCGTGATCCTCGGCGGCGTCGCGGGCGGGGCGACCGCGACGTTGTTGGACGGCCGCACACCAGACGAGCTGGTGCCCACGCCGGTCCCCACCGCGCTCGCGACGACGGCACCGGTAAGCGTCCCCGCCGGCGTCGACCCGCTTGTTGAGGTCGCAAAGGAGATGCTGCCCTCTGTCGTGACGGTCGTGAACCGCAACGCGTCGGGACAGCAGCAGTCGAGCGGCTCTGGTTTCGTCGTCGACGCTCGCGGTTACGTCGTCACGAACAATCACGTCGTGGAGAACGTGCGAGGCGGCGGCGCGGGCGCGTCGTTCGACGTGATCTTCAGCGACAACAGGACGCAGAAGGCGACCCTTGTCGGCCGCGATCCCGACACCGACATCGCCGTCTTGCAGATCCCCGCGACGGGGACGCTCAAGGTCGCGCAGCTCGCGAACAGCGACAGCGTCCCGGTCGGCGCGACGGTGATCGCCATCGGCAGTCCGCTCGGTGAATTCCAGAACACCGTCACCAGCGGTGTCGTATCCGGTAAGGGCCGGCGCGTGCAGGAATCGCAAACCGTCTTCCTCGATGACCTGATCCAGACCGATGCCGCGATCAACCCGGGGAACTCGGGCGGGCCGCTCATCTGGGCGGCGACACGCCAGGTCGTCGGCATGAATACGCTCATCGCGGATCCGAATCAGGCGCAGGGCCTCGGCTTCGCGATCTCCGCGAACACGATCCGCACCGTGGCCGACGAGCTCATCAAGAACGGCAAGATCGAGCGTGGCTTCATCGGGATCCAGTACTCACCGCTCTCGCCGCGCGCCGCGGTGGCGCTCGGACTTCCGCCCGCCGCGGGCATATCGATCTCAGCGGTCGTGCCCGGTTCGCCCGCGGCGCAGGCCGGCATCAAGGCCGGCGACGTGGTCACCAAGCTCAATGACCAGCAGGTCGACCAGGAGCATCCGCTGCAATCGCTCATGGTGAAGTTCCGTCCGGGCGACAAGGTGCGGCTGGCGATCATCCGCGACAGCGCGACACAGACCCTCGAAGTGACACTGGGCCGAGCGACCGCCGGGTGACGCTCGGAAGGCGCGATGCCTTCCTCTATCTCGCGGCCGCGACGCTCGGCAGCTTCGGTCTCGGCGTTGCGGCGTTCTACCTGAACTTCCTCTACCGCTCGCTCGGATACAACGGCGTCGCGCTCGGCGCGCTGGTCGGTGCCTCCGCGCTCGGCGTGGTGATCGGGGCGATACCCGCCGCGACCGTCGCGCGCGGTCGCTCGCGGCGCACCGTGATCCTCAGCGGCGGCGTCCTTGCGGGCGCGGGCCTGGCGGGTCTGGTCCTGTTCGAGGCGTTCATTCCGCTCTTCCTTGCCGCGGTGCTGTTCGGTCTCGGCGGCATCCTCGCGTCGTCATCGGGCGCGGCGCTCCTCGCTGACGCGACCGCGGCCGGCGCGCGGTCGTCGCGCTTCGGGCAGCAGATCGCGCTCGGAACGATGGCCGCGTTCTTCGCGAGCGCGCTCGCGGGCATCCTCGCCTCGCCGGTCGCGGCGCTCCTCCACGCCGATCCCAACGACACGGTCGTGTTGCGCGCCCTCGTCGGGGGTGGAGGCATGTGCGCCGCCCTTTCCGCGATCCCCGTGCTCTTCATCGGGAACGTTCCGGTCGCCGGCGCGACGCTGGACGCGCCGCACCGGTATGGCCTCCTGGCGCGGTTCCTCACGGTCGAGTTCGTGTTCGGTCTCGGCGCGGGAAGCTTCCTGCCGTTCTCGAACCTGTTCTTCGCGGAGCGCTTCGGTGTGCCGTTCGCGGCGCTCGGCATCGTCCTCGGCGTCATCGCGGTCGCGGGAAGCCTCGGCGCGCTCGCCCATGGGCGGTTCCTCGCGCGGCGGTTCGGCGCCGTTCCCTCCGTGGTCCTCGTCGTGCTCGGCTCGCTCCCGTTCGCGATCGTCGCGGCGTTCACGACGGATCTCCCCATCGTGGTCGCGGCGCTCGCGCTGCGCGCGTGGCTCATGTACGGGTCGAGCGCGACCTGGAACGCGGTGATCTTCTCGTCGTTCACGCCGCGCGAGCGAGCGGGTGTGAACGCGATCGCCGCACTTGCGTGGAACGCCGGCTCCGGATCGGGCGCGGTGATCTCGGGAGCGCTGCGTGACGCCGTCGGACCGGGCGGGTACACGGTGAACCTGCTGACCCTGGTGGTCTTCTATGCCGCCGCCGCCGCACTGATCCTCGTGTTCTTCCGGCAGCACGTCCCGAGCGGCGACGTTGGCGCCATCGCTATGCCTGCCCCAGACTCACGCGCGTGACCACTCCCGCACGCGACCTCGTGGCCGCCGCATTTTCGGACGCGCTTGGGCGTGCCGCGCGACAGCACGGCTGGCAGGGCACCGAGGGCGTTCCGATCGATGTCGAAGTGCCGGCGAACGTCGAGCATGGCGACTACGCAACGAGCATCCCGATGCGTCTGGCCAAGACGCTGCGGCGGCCACCGCGTGAGATCGCGAACGCGATCAAGGACCAGCTGGATCTCCGCCCGCCACTCGCCGCGGCCGAGGTCGCGGGCGGAGGCTTCGTGAACGTGCGTCTCGACGTCGCGTGGCTGCGCGGGCAGGTCGACGCGATCATCGCCGACGGTGCCGACTACGGCCGCTCGCAGGCGCTGCGCGGGAAGCGCATCCAGGTCGAGTTCGTGTCCGCGAACCCCACCGGTCCGCTCACGCTCGCGAACGCGCGTGGCGGACCGCTCGGCGATGTGCTCGCGTCGGTGCTGCAGTTCTCCGGCGCGAGTGTTCAGCGCGAGTACTACGTCGAGGACGGTGGCGGGCAGGTCGAGCGCTTCGGCATCTCGGTGGCCGTGCGTTACCGGCAGCTGTTCGGGGAGGACACCCCGCTACCCGCCGATGCGTATCAGGGGGACTACGTCAAGGACATCGCCGCACAGATCAAGGACCAGCACGGCGACGTCTACCGCGCGCTCTCGCTCGAGGAGCAGGGACGCGTGTTCGGACCGATGGCGATCGACTGGGTCGTCACCGATGCGCAGCGCGTGACGGCGAAGTTCGGGATCACCTACGACACGTGGTTCCGCCAGTCCTCGTTCATCCAATCGGGCTATCTCAGCAAGACGATCGACGAGCTGCGCAAGCTCGGCGTGATCGTCGAGCGCGAGGGCGTCGTGTTCTTCGAGACGCCCGAGGCGGTCGCGCTCCGGCGCGAAGGGGAGGAGGGCTGGGTCCTCGTCCGCGCGAACGGGGAGCCCACATACCTCGGCACCGACATCGCCTATCACCGCCAGTGCCTCGAAGAGCGCGGCGTCGGGCTGAAGCTCAACATCTGGGGCGCGAACACGCAGTACCACCTGCAGCAGATGAAGATCGCTCTGCCGGTGCTCGGCATCGCACCCGAACGGTTCGAGGTCGTGCTCTACCAGTTCGTGCGCTTCCTCCACGAAGGCGTGCTTGTGCGGATGGGCCGTCGCACCGGACAGTTCCTCCTCCTCGAGGATGTGCTCGAAGCGGTGGGCAGGGACGCGGCGCGCTTTCTCTTATTGCAGCGCGGCGCCGACAGCCAGCTCGACTTCGACTTCGAGCTCGCGGTGCAGCAGTCGAACGACAACCCCGTCTACTACGTGCAGTACGCGCACGCGCGGATCGCGAGCATCTTCCGCACCGCTGCGGAGCGTGGCATCACGCCAGAGGACGCCGACCTGTCCGCGCTCACGACGCCGGGCGAGCTTGCGCTCATCAAGCTGTGTCTGCGCTTCCCCGAGCTCCTCGCCGACATCGTGGGCCACCGCGGCGTGCACCTACTGACCGGCTACGCGCTCGAGCTCGCCGGCGCATTCCATGGGTTCTATCGCGATCACCGGGTCGTGAGCGACGACGCCGCGGTGTCGAAGGCGCGCCTTCGTCTCGTTCGCGCGGTGCAGGTAACGCTGCGCCAGACGCTCGGCCTGCTCGGAGTCAGCGCCCCCGAGACGATGTGACGCTTTGGCGGTTACGGTCGGGCGGTCGGGCTCGGACTCGGACTCGCGCCGCGACCAGCTCCGCCGGGTCCACCCTGGCCGCCGAAGAGACCCTGCAGCGCGTTGCCGCCGGCGACGATCGCGGTCGCCGAAACGTTCCCGCTGGCGTCGGTCGTGCCGACGATCGTGACCTGGTCGTTCGCCTTGAGATCCGTGAGCTTGATATCGCTCTCGACCGTCTTCACGATCCGCGTCGAGCTCCCGACGAGCACGATCTGCGATGTCACCGTCGGTGATGCGCCCTGCGCGCCCGGCTGCCGCACCTCGATCGTGATCGACCCGTCGTTCACCGAGAGGATCCGTCCGGCCATCGCCTGACCGCCGAACGCTCCCGATGCGCCCGCCGCGCCGCCTTGGCCGAGACGCCCGGTGATCCCCGCGCCCCCGCGACCGGCGGCGCCGGTCGGCGACGCCGACGCGCTCGCTTCGGCGCCGCTGCCACGACCAACGGTCATGCCCGCGGCGAATCCGCCGCCCGCGAGCGCGAGCGCGATGACGACGCCGATGACGATCTGTGCTGGTTTCATGTCTGTGCCTTCCTTCTATTCGTAGCGGAGTGCCTGGATGGGGTGCAGCCGCGCGGCGCGCATCGCTGGGTAGAGCCCGAAGACGACGCCGATCGCGACGGAAACGCCGACGGCGATGATCACGGTGCCGGTCGTGATGACGAGGACGAGCCCGCTGGCCTGCGGTATGAGTGCGACCACGAGCGTGATGGACCAGCCGAGCAGGATGCCGAGGATGCCGCCGATGCCGGTGAGAGCCATCGACTCGATGAGGAACTGGACCATGATGTCCTGCCGGCGCGCACCGACGGCCTTGCGGATCCCGATCTCACGCGTCCGCTCGTTCACGGAGACGAGCATGATGTTCATGATCCCGATGCCGCCGACCAGCAGCGAGATGCCGCCGATCGCGCCGAGCAGGAGGGTGAACGTCCCGGTCACCGCGCCGAGCGCAGCGAGCGTGTCGTTCTGGTTCGTCACGGTGAAGTCGGCGACCGTTGGGTCGCTGATGTTGTGACGCTGCAGCAGCACGTTGGTCACGTCGGCGGTGGTCTCGGTCATCGCGTCGCTCGATGTCGCCTTCACGACGATCGTGTTCACGATGTTGAGGCGGCCGGTCAGCACGCGCTGCGCGGTCGTGATGGGCACCAGGATCTGGTCGTCACGGCTGAAGCCGAACGTGGAGCCCTTCGGCTGCAGCACGCCGACGACCTTGAAGTTCACGATACGGGCGCGCTGCTGGCCCTGGCCCTGTCCGCCGCCGCCGAAGACCTGGCGCAGCTGGAGCGTCTGGCCGACGGCGTCGCCCTCACCGAAGAGATTCGTCGCGGTCACCGAGCCGATCACCGCCATTTGCGCGTTGACCGTGAGATCCGAGCCGCTGAAGAAGTCGCCGCTCTGCAGCGGCCAGTCGCGCACGATCGGGTAGTCCTCGGTGACGCCGTTCACGTTGGTGTTCCAGTTCTGCCCGGCGGCGGTGACCTGCCACCGCCCGGCTCCCTGTTCAGCGTGGATCGCGACGATCGATGAGCCCAGCTGGGCCTGGATCGAGCGCATGTCGTCCAGCGTCAAGTTCTGCGCCTGCGCACCGGCGCCACGCAACCCTTGATCACTCTGATTGGCCGGCGAGACCGTGATGAGGTTCGAGCCGAGCGACAGGATCGTGTTCTGCACCTGCTGCGATGCGCCGTTCCCGACCGCGACCATGGCGATCACCGACGCGACTCCGATGATGACGCCCAGCATCGTCAGCGCGGACCGCAGCTTGTTGACCACGAGCGACTGCAGTGCAGAGCGGAACGAGTCGTAGAGCTTCACTCGTCCCCACCGATGCCGGACACGATCTCGTCCTGGGCCCGCCGCGGCTCGAGGACCGGATCGTCGTGCGAGACGATCCCGTCGCGCATGCGCACGATGCGGCGGCAATGCGCCGCGACATCCGGTTCGTGCGTGACCATGACCACGGTCCTTCCCAGCTCGTTGAGACGCTGGAGGATCGCGAGGATCTCGGCGCTGGAGTGCGAGTCGAGGTTCCCGGTCGGCTCGTCCGCGAGGATCATCGACGGATCGTTGAGGAGCGCGCGCGCGATGGCGACGCGCTGCTGCTGTCCGCCGGAGAGCTCACTCGGGCGATGCTTCACGCGATCGGCGAGGCCGACCTGGTCGAGCGCCGCGAGCGCTCGCGCGCGGCGATCGTGGCGATCGCCTCCGTAAATGAGAGGTAGCTCGACGTTCTCGACGGCGCTCAGGCGCGAGAGCAGGTTGAACGTCTGGAACACGAAGCCCAGATGCTTGTTCCGGATCGCGGCGAGCTTATCGTCCGACAGCTTGCCGACGTTCTCGCCGGCAAGCTCGTAGGTGCCGGCGTCCGGGACGTCGAGGCACCCGAGCACGTTCATGAGCGTCGACTTGCCCGAGCCCGACGGGCCCATGATCGCGACGAACTCGCCGGCGTGGATGTCGAGGTCAACACCCGCCAGGGCGTGGACCTCGATCTCCTTGCCGATGCGGTATGTCTTCGTGATGCCACGCAGGCGCACGACGGGCCGCGAGACGGTCGGAGCGCCGTGACGGTAGGGGACCGCTGCGCGGTCGACGACGGTCAACGGATCACGATCCCGCCCGGACCGCCCGGGCCCTGCTGTCCACCACGGTTCGGCGCCACGGTCGCGCCAGCGCGCGCCTGCGGGAGGATGACGAGGTCGCCTTCCTTGAGGCCGCCGCCGGTGACTTCGGTGACCGTGTCGTTGGCGATGCCGAACGTCGCATCGACGTCGACCGGCTGCCCGTCCCTCAACACCTGAAGATACCGACGTGTCCCCTGGGTCTTGATCGCGAGGTTCGGGACGGTGAGCACGTCCTGGCGGCTGACGAGGATCACGCTCGCGGTGCCGCTCATGCCGGGCTTGATCGATGCGCTCGGAACGTCGATGGTCACGTCGACGCCGTACACCGGAACGCCCTGCTGGATCGTGGCGACCGGGTCGACGCCGGTCACCTTTCCGGTCATGCGCGCCGTCGCGCCGAGCGCGTCGACGGTGATGTTCGCCACGAGACCGAGCTTGAGCTTCGAAACGTCGGACTCACCGACGGTGCCGTGTAGCTGCACGGTGCCGGTGTTCGCGAGCAGGACCACCGGGGTGGTCGTGCTCGTCGAAGCGGGCTCACCGACGGCGCCGTTGATCGCCTGGATCACGCCAGCGCTCGGGGCGCGCAGGATCGCGTAGTCGAGGTTCGTCTGCGCCGTCTGCACCGAGATCTGCGCGGAGTCGACGCTGTTCTGCGCGCTCTGGATGTCCGCGGGTTTCGCCGCGAGCGCGCTCACAGCGCTTTGGACCGTCTGGCTGGTGCGGTCGATGGTCGCCGGCACGTTCTGCATCGCGGTGACGTAGCTGCCGTTGATCGCGTCGGTCAGCGTGTTTGAGGACGTGGTCGCCTGCGTCAGCCTGAGCTTGAGGGTCGAGACCCGCTGCTGCTCGCTGTTCACGAGGGTGTACAGCGACGCGAGGCTGGCGCGCCACTGGTCGAATGGATCGTGCAGCGATCTCGTGGACTGCGTATTGAGGGAAGCCTGCGCGCTCGTCACGCTGGTCTGGATCGTGACGAGGACCGACGACGTCGTGTCCAGCGCGCTGTTCAGACGCGACAGTGCGATGACGTAGTTCGTCTGCGCGGTCTGATAGGTGCCGGCGAGGGTCGTGGTGTCGCTGCCGGCGGCGAGCGCAGCTTCGAAGTCGGCCATCAACGACAACGTGGCGCTTCGCGCGCTCTGATAATCCGAAAGCGCGGGCGAAAGCAGACTCACCGAGTTCGCCTGGGCGTTCTGCAGCGCGGGTGACTTCGCCGACGTGATGGAGTTGAGCGCGTTCCGCAGATCGCCGGTGTCTCCGCCGCCGACGATCTGGCTCATCTGCGCGATCAGCGCATCGATCTGCGATTGGAACGTCCCGAGGCTGGTCTGGAACGCCGCGACATCGCTGATCGATGCGGACGTCAGACTCTGATAGTTCGACTTCGCCGACGCGTAGTTCGACTGGATCTTGGCGAGGGCCGCCTGCGCGTTCGCGACGTCGGTAGCGGCGGACTTGCGAGCGTTGTCGAGGCTGCGGGCTGCGTCCGCATACGACTGGTTCTGCCGCTGCAAGTTGGACTGCGCGCTCGCGAGGCTGTTCTGCGCGTTGGCGAGGGTGTTCTCGAGGTCGGTCGCTTCGATGCGCGCGAGCTCCTGGCCCGCGGTGACCTGCTGCCCGACCGCCACCGAGATCGCCGAGATGCGGCCGTTGCTGCGGAAGTTGAGGCGCGCCTGCCCGGAGGGGTTGACCGAGCCGGAGATCGCGACCGTCTGCGCGATGCTCGCCTTCGTCGCCTCTGCCGTCCGGTACGTGACGGCCGCGGTGCCAGTGTTGCCGCGGAAGATCGTGACCGCGCCGCCGACGAGAACAGCTCCGAGCGCGATCGCGAGGATGCGACCCGGCCACGTCGAGACCATCCCTCTGACGACATTCACATTCATGCTCGCGGTGGTCACGTGGTCACCCCTTCCCTGATGAGACGCGCGGTCACGACCGCGCCGATCGCGTACGCAACGACCGCGGCCAGCGCGATCGCGCCGACCAGCGGGATCTGCCAGAGGACGAACAGGATCGTCGCGCCGGCGAGCACGACGACCGGCGCGGGGAGCTGTGTCTGAAAGCGAGAGAGCGCGCGCGTGCGCAGCAGCGCATCGCCCAGCCGCCACGCGGTGGCGGCGAACCCGACGAGCAGCGCGAGTAACGCGAAGACGCAGATGACCGCGAACGCGGTCATGCCGACCTGCAACGCGGCCGGCGCGCCGAGAGGCGAATCACGGAGCGCGCCCGTCACGAAGTTCAGGTAGACGACCCACGCCAGCGCTGCGGTCGAGATCGCCAGACCGATGACGACGAACCCCGCCGCCAGCACCCGTGCCTGCGACCGCCAGCCGCCAAGCGATGCGCGGTACACCGCGACGACCTGCTCGTTCGCGAGGACGAGCGTCGATGCGGTCAGCAGGAGCGTGAGGAAAAGACCCGCGGCGTCGCGCGCGGTGTCGGAGATGCCGCGCTGCAGCGGGACGATCGCCTGGAGCGGGCCCCCGACGCGCAGCTGCGCATCGACGATGCTGCGCCCTGGCGGAAGGCTGTTCCGCGGGTCGAAGAACACGCGTGGCCGCGCGATGGGCTCGGAACTCGATGCCGGCGATGTCGCGGCGGCCCCGACGAACAGGATCGCGCTGAGGCCGATGGCGACAGCGAGCGTTGCGAGCACGATGACGATGTCGCGCTGCGTCATCGGACCAGCCTGCGGCTGCCCGGCGTGCCCGCCATGAGCGCGTGAGCGGCGAACACGCACCCGACGCCAACGAGCGCCACGGCAAGCACGGTGAGGCCGTCGATGAAGAAGGACGCAGTCGACGTGGTGCTCGACGCCGCCGTGACGATGTTGGTCAGCGCCGCTGCGAAGTCCTCACCGCTCTCGGCGAGCTGGCGCGCAAGATACGCGAGGCTCGGGAGAGCGAGCAGTGCGGCGACGAGCCACTCCCAGCCGACGCGCCGCTCGACGACGCGACGCATCACCGCGTCCCGGAAGCCGAACGGCGGCGCCTGCGGCGGGATCGCCGACAGCACGTACTGGATCTCGCGCTCCTCCGGCTCGAGGTCGGCCGGTCCCTGTAGTTGGTTCATGCCTCTTTCTCCCTCCGCCGCGCCGCGAGGCGCGCCCTCAGCGCGGCGCGCGCCCGATGCAGATGTGTCTTCACGGTCCCGAGCGGGATGCCCAGAGTGTCGGCCACCTCTTGATAGGACAGCTGCTGCATATGACGAAGCGTCAGGGCCGCGCGGTACGCCGGCGGAAGCTCCGCCATCGCCGCGACCACCTCTGATAGCGCCTCGCGCCGGAGCGCCGATGCCTCGGGTCCGGAATCCTCCGGCTCGGCCGACTCGGGCAGCTCGTCGACCACGGTCTGGTGCGCGTGCCACCGCTGGACGTGATTCAGGCTCGCGTTGGTGGCGATGCGGTAGATCCAGGGGCCGAAGGACAGTGCCGGGTCGTATTGATGGAGTGCCTTGTACGCGCGGACGAACGCCTCCTGTGCGCAGTCCGAGGCGGCGTCGGGGTCCCCCGTGATGCGCAGCGCGATGTTGTACACCCGGCCTCCGTAACGTTCGACAAGCGTGGAGAAGGCGTCGGCATCGCCGGCGAGGCACCGCTGGACGACCTCTTGATCGGTGCGCGTCAGCCGGCGGCCTCCGATGGCTTCCGAGGCCCCCTCCTTACGCGGTTACCCGAGGGCCTCTCGGGGTGTTTCGCGTATTGTGGTGCCCCCGATGGACCTGACTTGGTTGGGACACGCTTGCTTCCGCATGCGCGGCCGCGAAGGCATCGTCCTCACCGACCCTCCCGATCCCAAGTCGGGCCACGCCATCCCGCGCACCGAGGCGAACCTGGTGACCATTTCCCATGACCACGCGGGACATTCCAGCCTGAAGTCGGTCGCCGGCGAGCCCGTGGTGCTAAGGGGCCCCGGCGAGTACGAGGTCCGCGAGGTCCTCGTCACGGGCCTCGGCACCTTCCACGACGAGGACAAGGGTGCGACGCGCGGCCCGAACACCGTCTTTGCGATCCGCCTCGAGGAGCTCCTCATCTGCCACCTCGGAGACCTCGGACATCCGCTTGCCTCAGCCGATCTCGAGCGCCTCGGCGATGTCGACATCGTGCTCGTGCCGATCTCGGGCGCCGACACCAACCTCTCCGCGGCGAGAGCCGCCGAGATCGTGCACCACCTCGAGCCAAAGGTCGTCGTCCCGATGTCCTACGACCCGGATGTTCAGAAAAAAGACAGCCCCTTCGAGCGCCTCTTACACGAGCTCGGCGTGAAGGAGCTCACACCCGTCCCGAAGCTTTCGGTCACGCGCGGCTCTCTTCCTGAGAACGTCCAGGTCGTCGCGCTCGACTCGCGCGCGCGGTAGGCCTAGGCTCTCGCGCCAGCAGAGGGAGGGACGATCATGCGCGCACGCCCCGCGGTCTCGCAGGCATTCCAGTTCGGTCTCATCATCTTCACGCTCACGGCTCTTCTTGGGCTCCTCAACGCGTTCCAGATCTCCGGACCGCTCGATCGCGACACGCTGCTGACTCACCTTCATTCGGGGACGCTGGGCTGGATCACGATGGGAGTCATCGGGATCTCGATCTGGATGTTCGCGCGCGACCGCGAGGATCTCGAAGCGCCTGTGATCCTGAGCGCGCTCGCCACGGCGGCGTACGTCATGGCGTTCTGGTCCGGCGTCTTCATCCTCCGCGGCGTGTTCGGCCTCGCCGAGCTCGCAGTCATCTTGTACTGGTGGTGGTTCGTCTACACGCGCGCCCAGGCTCAGGGCGGGATCGGTCGTCTCGAGATCTCGAAGCTCGCCGTCGTGTTCGGCTTGACGATCCTCGTCATCGGATCGACGCTTGGCGTGATCGTCCAGGTCCTTCTGGCCACCGGCAACGCGATCCCGACGAGTGCGGACCTCGTTGGCGGTCACGCCTCGGCACAGATCGGTGGGTACCTCGTGCTCGTCGCTGCCGGGTTCGCCGAATGGCAGCTGACCGGTAGCGCGAAGCGCACGACGCTCGGGCTCGCGCAGGTATATCTCCTCCTCGCGGGCGGCCTGCTCCTATCGGTCAGCGTTCTGCTGACCCCCGCGCTTGGGCCTCAGCTCGCTCAGGCGCTTCCCGGCGTCGCAACTCTGTTCACCCTCGTGGGGACCGTGATCGTCATCGTGCGCGTCGGGCGCGCGGCGCTCGCGGCTCCGTGGATGGCCGCGACCGGAAAGAGACACATCGCCATCGCGGTCGCCTTCCTCCTCATCGGGGTCGTCCTCCAGGCGATCCTCGTGCAGCAGCTCATCGCCGCCCGGGGAGACTTCTCCCAGGTGTCTGCGGGTCTGGTGCATGCGTATGACCACACGATGTTCGTCGGCCTGATGACCAACGCGATCTTCGGCGCGATCCTCATGACCCTCTCCGACCGTCCGCGGGTATGGCCATGGGCGGATCACGTCATCTTCTGGGGTCTCAACATCGGCGTCGCGGCATTTATCGCCGTGCTGCTCGTCGTCGGATCGGGCGAGGGAAAGGGTGCTTTCACACACCCGGTCGCCTTCGTCGCGCCGATCATGGGCCTTTCCGCATTGCTCGCGATCGCTACCTATCTCATGCGCCTGATGGGCGCGCCAAAGGCCGTTCCCGCGCGCGCCCGCGCCTAGTCGACACGGTCCGGACGGTCGGGGTGACCCGGCCGTCCGGTATACTTCTCATACGTCGCGCACGCGCGCGGCGACTTTTTCTGTCCGGGTGGTCCGAGTTTCCGATGTACGCCATCGTCCGCAGCGGCGGTAAGCAGTACCGCGTCGAAGAGGGAGCCCTCGTCAGCGTCGACACCGTCGCCGGTAAGGTCGGTGACACCGTCACGCTCGGCGACATCCTCGTCATCGCGGACGGCGACAACGTCAAGGCCGGCCAGCCGGCGCTCGGCGGCGCGAAGGTGACGGCGGAGATCGTGGCCCACGGCAAGGGCCCGAAGATCCAGGTCCTCCGTTACAAGAACAAGACGCGCCAGCGTCGCGCGCGCGGGCACCGCCAGTCGGAGACGACCATCCGCATCACGAAGATCGAGGCATAAAGGAAATGGCACACAAGAAAGGCGCAGGCTCAACACGCAACGGTCGCGACTCCGCCGGGCAGCGGCTCGGCGTGAAGGAGTTCGCCGGCTCGCAGGTCGAGGCGGGGACCGTCCTCGTGCGCCAGCGCGGCACGCGCCTTCTAGCCGGCGAGAACGTCGGCGTCGGCAAGGACCACACCCTCTTTGCGCTCGTCGCCGGTGAGGTGAAGTACACACCAGCGCGCGACGACCGGCGCAAGGTCAACGTCATCCCCGCGGCATAGAGAGAAGGTTTCCATGAAGGAAAAGATCCACCCCAAGTACATGCAGGCCAAGGTGCAGTGCGCCTGTGGCAACACGTTCATGACCGGATCGACGAAGCCCGAGCTTCACGTCGAGGTCTGCGCGAAGTGCCACCCGTTCTTCACCGGCAAGCAGCACATCCTCGACATCCAGGGTCGCGTCGATCGCTTCAACAAGCGATACGGGACCAAGCAGGCGGAGCAGCCGGCCGCGAAGGCGGAGGCCGCTCCGGGCCGTTAGCTGCCGCCGATAGGATCCTCGACCACCCACGCGGGTCTCGAGGTCATCGTCGGCTCGATGTTCAGCGGAAAGAGCGAGGAGCTCATCCGGCGTATGAAGCGCGCGGTGATCGCGCGCCGTGCCGTGCAGGTCTTCAAGCCCGCCATCGACAGTCGCTTCAACACCGAGCAGGTGCGTTCGCACGACGGCGACTCGTTCGAGGCGCGTCCGGTCTTGGTGGGCGAGGAGATCCTGCAGCTGATATCGCCGGACACGACGGTCGTCGGTATCGACGAGGTGCAGTTCTTCGATCACGCGATCGTCGGCGTGGTGCGCAGGCTGGTGGCGAGCGGCCACCGGGTCATCTGCGCGGGACTCGACCTGGATTTCCGCGGCGAGCCCTTCGGCCCGGTGCCGACGCTGCTCGCGCTCGCGGAGAAGGTCGACAAGCTCGAAGCGATCTGCGTCGTCTGCGGCGAAGCTGCCACGCGGACACAGCGGATCGTCAACGGCGTGCCCGCGTTCTACGACGAGCCGATCATCGTCATCGGCGCGAAAGAGACCTACGAGGCGCGCTGCCGCGGCTGCCACGAAGTGCCGCGCCGCGCCGCCGCGGCGACCGAGGCGGCAAACAGGACGTGAACCCGCCTACTGCCTACGGCGGACAGGCCGTCATCGAGGGCGTCATGATCCGCGGTTGGCGGACGATCGGCCTCGCGTGCCGTCTCCCGAGCGGCGAGATCTACCGGTATCGCGAGCCGCTGCGCTCGCTGCTGCTGCGATCGCGTCTCGCGCGCGCGCCGTTCGTGCGCGGGCTCATCGTCCTCTGGGAATCGCTCTCCTACGGCACGCGCATGCTCATGAAGTCCGCCGACCTCCAGCTGGGAGTGGCCGGTGGAGGGTCGATGAGCGGCGGCAGCAACGCGGTCGTGTTCGCGATCGCGCTCGTGGCCGCCCTGGCGTTCTTCGTCGGCATCCCGTATTTCGCGACCCAGGCGGCGCGTCAGCTCATCGAGTCGTCGCTTGCGCTGAACATCGCCGAGGGACTTCTCCGGATGATCCTGTTCCTCGGCTATCTCTTCGCCATCTCGTTCATGCCCGACATCCGCCGCGTGTTCATGTACCACGGTGCCGAGCACATGACGATCCACGCGTTCGAGCATGGGGACGAGCTCGTGCGTTCCAAGATCGAGCCCTACCCGACGGCGCACCCTCGCTGTGGCACGGCGTTCCTGCTCTTCGTCGTCGTCGTGTCGATCGCACTGTTCGCGTTCCTGCCGCGGACGAACATCTTCGTAGATCTTGTCGCGCGCCTCGCGCTCATCGTGCCGGTCGCCTCGATCTCGTACGAGGTCCTGCGCTTCGGCGCGGCGCACGAGAGTAGTCCGCTGATGCGGCTGTTCGTCGCGCCCGGACTCCTCCTGCAGGGCATCACGACGCGGCGGCCTGACCCGGGGATGATCGACGTCGCGGTCGCCTCGCTACAGGAGGCGCTCGCCGGCGACGCTGATGCGGCGGCGAGGACACCTGCCGCCGCGACGAGTCCGTCGTGAGCGATCCACTCACCCCCGGCCTGCGCCGGCGCCTCGCGAAGGTAGAGGCCCGGTACGACGAGCTCACGAGGCTGATGGCCGATCCCGAGACGACCGGTAGCCACGAGCGCATCCGCGAGGTCGGACAAGAGCTCTCGCAGCTGACGCCCGTGGTCGAAACGGTCCGCGCCCTCCGCGATGCCGAGAAGCGACTGGAAGAGGCACGGCTGCTCGTCGACTCCGACGACGGCGACCTGCGCGACATCGCGCGCGAGGATCTCGCGACCGCGTCGCGCCAGCTCGAGGAGTCGCTCGCGAAGCTCCGCAGCCAGCTCGTGCCACGCGATCCGCTCGACGAGAAGAACGTCATCGTCGAGATCCGCGCCGGTGAGGGCGGGGAAGAGGCCGCGCTGTTCGCGGCCGACCTGTACCGGATGTTCGCGCGCTACGCCGAGCGTCATCGCTGGAAGGTCGAGGTCCTGTCGCAGAGCGATTCCGAGAAGGGCGGCTTCAAGGAGATCATCTTCCGGATCGCGGGCAATGGCGCGTACAGCAAGCTCAAGTTCGAGTCCGGCGTCCACCGCGTACAGCGCGTGCCCGCGACCGAGGCGCAGGGTCGCATCCACACGTCGACCGCGACGGTCGCCGTGCTGCCCGAGGCCGAGGAGATCGACATCCAGATCCCGGAGAGCGATCTCAAGATCGACGTGTACCGGGCCGGTGGGAAGGGCGGGCAGGGCGTGAACACGACGGACTCCGCCGTCCGCATCACGCACATTCCGACCGGCGAGGTCGTGACCTGCCAGGACGAGCGATCCCAGCTGAAGAACAAAGCGAAGGCGATGGCGGTCCTGCGCGCACGGCTCCTCGCGCGCGAGCAGGAGCGACGCGAGCTCGAGACCGGCACAGCGCGCCGCGCGCAGATCGGCCGCGGCGAACGCTCCGAGAAGATGCGCACCTACAACTTCCCGCAGGACCGGCTCACCGACAAGCGGCTCGGCTACAACCTGTCGAACCTCGAGCGGCGTATGGACGGTGACATCGACGACATGATCGATGCGCTGGCTCAGCAGGACGAGGCCGAGCGACTCTCGAGCCTCGAGGAGGATACGGACTAGCAGGTGGATCTCGCGATCCGCGGTGGCACCCTCGTGACCGCGGGTGGCACCGGCCGCGCGGACATCGGTGTCCGGGACGGACGCATCGCCGCGATCGGCGACGTGACGCACGCCGCGCGTGAGCTCGATGCCACGGGCATGCTCGTGCTTCCCGGCTGCGTCGACCTCCACACGCATCTCGCGAGCACGCCGACCTTCACGCCGCTCGATGACTTCGAGCACGGCACGCGCGCCGCGATCGCGGGCGGCGTGACGACGGTGTGCTCGATGGTCTATCAGGAGGGAACGCTGCGAGCGGGGATCGAGCGCGGCCTGCGGGATGCCGAGCGGTCGCTCGCGGACTTCGCGTTCCACGTCGTCGTGACCGATCCGAGCGACGCGGCCATCAGTGAGCTGCCCTCACTTGCGCGCGACGGGTACACCGGGCTCAAGCTGTTCATGGTCACACCACGCTTCGGCGACCGGATCACGGACTACGTCCGGCTCCTGCGCGCCGCTGCCGAAGCTGGGATGCTGACGGCGGTCCACGCCGAGGATCACGAGACGGTCGTGCGGGCCACAACGCTGCTGCACGCGGCCGGCCACGACGGCGTCCGCTACTTCCCCGAGAGCCGTCCCGCCACGGCCGAGGAGGTCGCGATCCGTGCAGCCGCAGAGCTCGCCGCGAAGACCGGCGCCGACATGTACTACGTGCACCTCTCGTCGCGGGTCGCCCTCGCGGCGCTCGCGGAGGCGAAGGCGCGCGGACTCCACGTCTATGGTGAAACGCGACCGCTGTACCTCCACCTCACGCGCGAGCGATTCGAGCGTCCCGACGCCGCGCTCTGGGTGGGGCAGCCACCGCTGCGCGAGCGCGAGGACGTCGACGCCATATGGGACGCGCTCCGCGGTGGGCTGCTCGATACGGTCGGCACCGATCACTACCCACACCGGCGCGCGGCAAAGCTCGCGCCGGGTCTCGCGTTCGATCGCGTCCCGCCGGGCGTCGCGAATCTCGAGACGCTTCTGCCGATGCTCTATTCAGAAGGAGTGCGCCGCGGGCGGCTCACGGTCGAGCGGATGGTCGATGTGCTCGCAACGTCGCCGGCGCGCATCGCCGGACTGCGTGGCAAGGGCGAGATCGCAATCGGTCGCGATGCCGACATCGTGATCTTCGATCCGGAGCGCACGCGCACGATCAAGTCGAGCGAGATGCATTCCAGCTGCGACTACGACCCGTTCGAGGGTTGGGAGGTCACGGGATGGCCGGCGGTCACGCTGCTCCGCGGCGAGGTCGCGTACGCGGAGGGCAAGATCCTCGCGCGGCCCGGTCAGGGACGCCTGGTCGCCCGTGCCCCGTCCCACAGACCGCCCTCCTAGACTCGCGATCGATGACGATCACCGCGCCCGCTCCCGTCAGCGTCGAACGTCTCGAGGCCCGCAGCCGCGAGCGGCTCGCGCGTGCCGAGTCGCTGCTACGACAGCTCGAGAGCACACGCGCGCCGTTCACCAAAGCGTCCGTGATCACTCCGCTCAACGATCTCCATGTCGAGCTGCACAACCTCATGGCGGAATGTGGCATCTACATCGCGATGCATCCCGACCGCCAAGTGCAACAGCTGGCGGAGAAGCTGCAGCGGGAGGGCAACGAGCTCGGTCAGCGGCAGCTGCAAAGCCGTGCAACGTATGACGCGCTCGGCGTGATCGAGCCTTCGTCCTTGGGCCCCGTGGAACGCCGTTTTGTCGAGATCTCGCGCATGGACATGCGGCGGGCCGGCGCCCTGCTCGGACCCGCCGAGCGCGACCGCGCCCGCGCGCTCCGCGCCGAACTCACCAAGCTGGGGCAAGACCACGCGCGCAACATCCGCGACGACACGCGCTACATCGCGCTCGAAGGCCCGCATGAACTCCACGGCCTGCCCGACGATTTCATCGCAACGCATAGGCACGGAGCGGACGGCGTCATCCGCATCAGCACCAATCCGCCAGACCACCAGCCGTTCATGACCTACGCGCACAGCGACCGCGCAAGGAAGGCGCTCCAGACCGCTTATCTCGAGCGCGCGCCTCAGAACGTCGAGGTGCTCGCCGCACTGACGCGGACGCGGCACGAGCTCGCGCGGCTGCTCGGCTATCCGACGTGGGCCCACTACAACCTCGAGGACCGGATGGTGGGGACGCCGGAAGCGCTCGAGCGCTTCTTCGCTGAGCTCGACGACGCCTCGGCGGACGCGGCGAAGGCGGAGCTCCAGGTCCTGCTCGAGGAAAAGCGCATCGACCATCCCGGCGCGACGACGATCGGCGACTGGGAGGGGGCCTATTACTTCAACCGCGTGAAGTCGAAGCGCTTCCACTTTGACGCGCAGGAGGTCCGTCCGTACCTCGAGTACGGCCGCGTCCGGCAGGCGATCCTCGACCTGAACAGCGAGCTCTTCGGCATGACCTTCTCTCCGGTCGTGGACGAGGAGCGCTGGCATCCGACCGTCGAGAGCTTCGACGTCACGATCGACGGCGAGTCCGCCGGCCGCATCTCGCTCGACATGCATCCGCGCGAGGGAAAGAACAAGTGGTTCTTCAACGCGCCGCTGCGGCTCGGCGTGGGTGGCAAGCAGTCCGGCCACGGGGTGCTCTGCTGCAATTTCCCGGACCCAACGACCCTGTCGGGTCCCGCGCTCATGGAGCACGGGCAGGTCGTGACCTACTTCCATGAGTTCGGCCACCTCGTGCACGGCCTCGCGCGCAAGAGCGTCCCGTTCGTCCGCATCTCTCGGACCGAGGGCGACTTCATGGAGGCGCCCTCCACGTTCCTCGAGGACTGGATCTTCGACTTCAAGGTGCTCACGCGGTTCGCGAAGCACGTCGACACCGGCGCTCCGATCCCGGAGGAGCTGGTGCAGCGCCTGCGCGCGGCTCGCAGCTTCGGTCGCGCGAGCCGTACGCGCCAGCTGCTCGCCCGCTCGCGGCTCTCGCTCGCGCTCCACGACGGCAAGCGGCCGGGCGCCGACCCGCGCGTCGTCGAGCGCGAGATCAACGAGCGCTACGGCCTCTTCGAGCGGATCCCCGATACGGCATCGCCGGCGAGCTGGGAGCACATGGACAGCGACGCCTATTCCGCGGCGTACTACACATACCTCTGGTCGCAGACGATCGCTGAAGACATGCACACGGCGTTCGACGGCGATCTCATGAACACCAGCGTCTCGCGCCGCTACCGCGACAAGATCCTCGCGCCGGGCGGCACCAAGCCGGCCGCGGAGCTCGTCCGCGACTTTCTCGGCCGGCCCTACGACCTACGCGCGTTCAAGGCTTGGGTCGCCGGCCGGGACTGACCAGGTCGAGAGAGAGGGTAAGACGATGGAGAAGCTCCGCTTCGATGAGGACAGGGCGTTCACACTCGCCGATGACGCCGCGACGATCGCGCGCATCGTCCGGACCGTGAGCGCCGACCGCCTGCGAGCGGTGAAGTTCGGCGACTGGACCGCGGTCGAGGTCATCGGGCACCTCGCCGACGCGTCCGAGATCTTCGCCGAGCGCGTCCGGCGCTGTGTCGACGAGGAGCGTCCCGCACTGCCTTCGTTCGACCAGGACGCGATCGCGGCCGAGCGCCGCAACGCCGAGCGCGATCCGATGGAGCTTTCGCGTCGCGTCAGCGCCGCGCACGCCCAGATCGTGCGTCTGCTCATGGATGAGCGCGCCCGCTCGCGGCCGGGGATCCACTCCGAATACGGCGAGCTCGACGCCGGCCATTTCGGCGCATACGAGGCGAACCACGCCCACGAGCACGCGACCGAGCTCGCCGCCGCGTTCCCGCCGACGAAATAGCCATTAACTGCTAGGCATGGCGTAATACGTGGCGTGACCTCTCCGCGCGAGGCCGCGCTCGCTCCGCTGTCGCGCGTCGACGCGGAGCGTCTCCTTCCAGAGCTGTCGACGGGTCGCCAGACGCTCGAGCGCCGCGTGCTCCGCGCCAGGTGCCTCAAGTACCTCGAGTCGTTCGATCTCGCCTGGGCCGAGCTGAGCGCGGTGCTACCGCTCGTCAAGGACCCGCTCCTCGAGGCTCGTGTCGCCGTCGACCTGCTCCATCTCTCCTATTACCTGGTGCGCCGTGATGACTCCGTCCGCTTCGCCGCGATGGCGGAGAGGTCGGCGGCCGGCGATCCGCTTCTTCTCGCCGAGCTTCGGCTCGGCTCGTCCATCGTGCACACGGCCTCGAACGAGGTGCGCGACGCGCTCGTCGACGCGCGCCGCGCATCGGACGCGCTCGCGGTCGCACCGCGCGGCCGCTCGCGCGATCTCGTCACGACGCGCGTGCAGCGCCAGCTCGCACATCTGCTCTCGCACAGCGCCGACTACGTCGGCGCGGCCGCCGCGGCCGAGGCGACCGCTCGGAACGCCGCGCGCGTCGGCGATCCCGCCGAGGTCGCGTGGGCGACATACACCGCGGGCTTCGTCGACTGGTTCGCGGGTCGGCTCGATGCCGCCGTTGACGAGTTCACGCGTGCCGAGCTCGGCCTCCGTCAGTACGGCTCGTCGGTATGGCGCCACACGCTGCTCTGTCTCGCGCGCGCGAAGCTGGAGCGCGGCGAGCTAAGCGAGGGCGAGCGACTCGCTCGTCAGAGTGCGACCGGCGCCACCGAAGACCATGGGCACATCGCGCTCCTGCGCGGTGAGGCCGAGGTCGCCGAGCTCATCCTCGGGCGCGCGCCGAAGGGCTTTCCCGAGGACGAGCAGTTCCGGGATTTCGTCCGCGCGATCGTGCGCGGACAGCGCGGCGATCCGAAGACCGCGGTGCGCATGCTCGACGACACGGCGCGCGAGTTCGAGTCGCGCGGCATGGATCACTGGGCGATCGGCGCGGCCGTGCACGCCGCGTACTTCCGCGAGACGGTCGTGCGCGGCGGTGGGACATCGCGCGTCGGACATCTCGTGCGCGAGATCGGCACGCGTGGAGGCGAAGGCTTCGCCTACTACCTGCCCGACGTGGCGGCCTGGTTCGGCCGCGCGGCCGAACGTGACGGGCAGGCATCGTCGCTCGCGCGCACGATCCGCGCCCGCGCCGAAGCCGCGCAGAAACGCGCGAAGACGGACGCTGGTGTTGCGGTCGGGGCTTCGGCGCTCGACGAGGCGACGTTCGGGCTGCGGAGCATGGGGCTCACGTGGCGCGAGATCGGCATCCTCCGCGAGATGGAGCAGCTCTCACGCGAGGGCAGGCGCATGGATCGCGCCGCACTCGCCGCTCGGCTCAAGGTCTCGCCGAACACGCTGCGGGTGCATCTCACGCGCATCCGCGCGAAGCTCGACGTCGCGGACAAGCGCGGCGATGAGGTGCTGCTCACGGCGGCGCTTTCGCAGCGGCCGCGATAGGTGGAGGGCGTGGTGACTTCTTCGGCGAGTTCGCTCTTCACAGCGTTCATGCGTGACGCGCTGGGACCGTCGCTGCGAGATCTCGGCTTCCGCGGATCGGGTCGGCACTACTCGATTCCAAGTGAGACCCATTGGGCGCTGCTCGGCTTCCAGACATCGAAGTGGTCGACCGCGAAGTCGATCGAGTTCACCGTGAACGTGACGGTCATTGGTCGCGATGCCTGGCTGCGCTGGCGCGAACTCGAGCCGTACCACGACGAGCGGCCGTCGGCGAACGTCAGCTACGGGCCTGGTCCGCGCGAGATGGATCCCGCTCTGCGAGCGAGGTACTGGCATCAGCGCCTCGGCATGCTGCTGCCGGAGCATCGCGCCACTGGTGGGAACTTCGGGCAGAAAAGATTCGGCCTCAGTCGCGCGGGACGTCGTGACCGCGATCCGGGATCACGCACTCCCGGAGATTCGGAAGCGGATGTCGAGCTGACGCTCGCCGAGCGACAACTGCGAGCCCGTTACGGTCGTCGCCGCTCCAAGGAACTGCAAATCTATCTTTGGCTATTCTGCGTGGCCATGTTCGGACCCGTGTTGCGCGGTGAGCACGTCACGCTGCGTCCCGCCGACGACAGCGACCCGCCGCGTATGGTCCCGTGGTTCGCCGACATGGAGGTGACGCGTTACCTCGGCCGCCGCATGGCCGTCGCGCTCTACTACGAAGTGGACATCCTGAGGAAGTTCGGCGAGGCCGAGGACACGGTGTTCTGGATGATCGAGGCGGACGGCGAGACGATCGGCGCGACCGGGATCCACGCCATCGACTGGCTGAACGCGCACGGGACGACCGGGATCGTGATCGGCGCGAAAGAGCAGTGGGGCAAGGGGTACGCCACCGAGGCGATGCGCCTTCGCACTCGTTACGCATTCCGCGAGCTGAACCTCCACAAGATCATGACCGAGGTCTTCGTCGCGAACGAGGCGAGCCGGCGCGCGCTCGAGAAGAACGGCTACCGCACCATCGGCACGAGCCGCGATCACTTCTTCACGCGCGGAGCGTGGCACGACATCTGGCTCGGCGAAGTCCTGCGCGAGGACTGGGAGCGTGCGCAGACGGCCTGACACGTCACTGCGACCGGTCATCACAGGGATCGTCTGCTAGCCTTCCGACCGAGCGGGTGACCGGCTCTTGAAGCGCCTGGGATGTCTTCTCATCGTGCTGCTTCTCGTGGGAGCGGGCGTCTACCTCTCCCTGCGCCCCACCTCGAACGCGACCGCCGACAACGCCGCGACCGTCGGTGTGCTCAACATCGCCGTCGACGCCCAGAAGGGCTCGGCCGACTTCGCTCCGGCCCTCGACGGCGACATCGTCACGAGCGGCGACTTCGTTCGCTCGAGCAAGGACGGCCGCGCGGTGCTCACGTTCTTCGACGGCTCGACGCTCAGTGTCGACCCAGGCGCTCTCGTCAAGGTCCTGACCCTCAACCGCCTCCCGAGCGGCGGTATAGAGCTGCTGGTGGAGCAGACGCTGGGACGATCGTGGGCCGCGGTCGCGAAACTGAAGCCCGACTCCAAGTTCGAGATCAAGACGCCATCGTCGATCGCGTCCGTCCGCGGCACCGCGTTCGAGACGAACGTCACGCAGAACGCGGACGGCACGACGTCCGCGACGTACAAGGTCGACGACGGACAGATCCTCGTGACCGCGAACGCCGGCGGGAGCGTCACCGTCGGGCAGGGACAACAGGTCACGATCAACGTCAACCAGCCGGCACCCGCGGCAGCCACGGCGCAGGCGCCGACGATTCGTTTCGTCATCACCCCCTCCGCCGGCATCGAGTTCGCGATCGGCGCGCCGACCGGCGCGACCTGCGGGAACGGGCGTACCAAGCAGGAGGTCTTCGGCTGCTTCGTGAGCGGCGCCACCGCGGCGGTGCGCGAGCCACCCGCGGGTCACTACGCGGTCATGGTCACCAAGACCGCGGCCTCGCCGACCCCGACCCTCCTGGTCGAGGCGTTCCGGGGCGGGACGCGTGAATCTTCTCGTGCCCTACCGGTCAACCAGAACATCGGGGACATCGTGCGCTCCGGATTCACGTACGCGGTCGGAACACCGCTGACGATCTCCGAGTTCGAGCCGGCCGAAGTGGTCACCAGCGTCTGCAGCGCGCTGTCCACGGGACGTGTCTTCGCGACCGGCGCGGTGGAGGACCGATACGCGCAGCTGCGCACCTATGCGCAGACGAACAAGAATCAGCCGGTCGCCTTCGTCGTGGTCGAATCGGACCTGACGGCCGCGGCGAACGCGGGCGCGCCGACCAACGTGCCGGCGACGACGGTGAACGATGTCCGCGCGACGATCGATTCCGCGGGTGTGCATTTCTCCGCGCAGGCGAGCGCATCGATCCTTACGTTGAGCGCCGCGACAGACATCAGCGCGGGGCCCGTCGACGGGAAGCTCGTGATCCGCATCCACAGCCTGACCGCGAGTCCGTTACCGGCCGGCCTCCTCGACCCCATCCGCGCCCTTCTCGAGAGGAGCTTCGACGATTTCTCGAATGGATTCCCGTTCACCGTGCGTCAGGTCTCGATGCGCCAGGGCTGCCTCAGCGTGACGGGCACGACGCCCTAACAGACCGCGCGCGCACGTCCTAGCATCGCGACCGGTGGACCCCACTCTCGACACCCTCGTCCGCGATGCGATGGAGCGGTACCACGTGCCCGGCGTCGCGATCGGCATGCTTCGCGCCGGCGCGGTGGAGGTGGCGGGTTTCGGCGTGACGAGCGTCGAGCATCCGCTGCCGGTCGACGGCGACACGCTCTTCCAGATCGCGTCGGTGACCAAGACGATGACCGCGACGGTGATCATGCGGCTCGTCGAGCGCGGTGCGCTCGACCTCGACGCGCCGGTGCGCCGCTACATCCCGGCGTTCCGACTCCGCGACGCGACCGCGCAGGAGGGCGCGACGGTCCGGCACCTCGTGACCCACACCGGCGGTTGGCTGGGCGATTGCTTCGCCGACTTCGGTAGCGGCGACGACGCCCTCGAGCGATACGTGGCGGCGATGGCCGAGCTCGAGCAGATCACGCCGCTGGGCGAGATATGGCACTACTCGAACTCGAGCTTCACGCTGCTCGGACGGCTGATCGAGGTCGTGACGGGCAAGACCTATGAGGACGCCACGCGCGAGCTGCTCTTCGTACCGCTGGGCATGACAAAGTCGTGCTTCTCGGCGAATGAGGCCATCACCCACCGCGTCGCGGTCGGCCACGTGATCGTCGATGAGAAGCCGACGGTCGCGCGGCCGTGGGCGTTCCCGCGCGCGACCACACCGGTCGGCGGCATCGTCTCGACCGCGAATGACCTGATGCGCTACGCGCGCTTCCACCTCGGCGACGGGACCGCGCCCGACGGCGCGCGCCTCCTATCAAAAGCGTCGGTCGAGCTCATGCGCACGCCGCTCGCCGACGCCGATCTCGATCGCAAGGTCGGCGTCTCATGGTTCGTGCGCACGATCGGTGGCGTTCGTCTTCAGTACCACGGTGGCGTCGCGATCGGGCAGCAGGGTGTGCTGATGCTCGCCCCGGACCGCGGCGAGGCCGTGACGGTGCAGACGAACTCCGCTCGTGGCGGGCTCCTTCACCAGGACGTGACCACGTGGTGGCAGCGCCAGCGGCTCAATCTCAAGGTGCCGGAGCCCGTCTACATCGAGCTCGACCGGACGCGCTACACGGAGTACGCCGACCGATATCTCGCCGAGCTCTCCGACGCCGAGCTCGAGCTCTCGGACACCGGGCTTGTGTACCGCACGTTCTCGCACAACAAGCTCGGCGTGCAGCCGAAGCCACCGGACCCGCCGCCGTCGCGTGTCGCGTTCACGAGCGACGCGCGCTTCACACTGCTCGACGGTCCGCTCAAGGACACCCGTGGCGAATTCCTGCGCGGACCCGACGGTCGCGTGCGATACATGCGCGTCGGCGGACGCGTTTATCGCCGAACACGGACCTAGACGATGCGTCAGTACCTCGACATCCTGCGCAAGGCGATCGAGAGCGGCGTCGATCGCGACGATCGCACCGGGACCGGAACGCGCGCGATCTTCGGCGAGGTGATGCGCTTCCGGATGAGCGACGGCTTCCCGGCGGTGACGACGAAGCGGCTCGCGTTCCGGTCTGTCCTCGCCGAGCTCCTGTGGTTCATCGCCGGAAGCTCCGACGTGAACGAGCTGCACGCGCTCGGCACGCACATCTGGGACGGGAACGCGTACGCGCCGTACTGGGTGGAGCGCGCCCGGTTCGACGGGGATGCCGGGCGGAACTACGGGCAGCAGTGGCGCGATTGGATCGTGGCCGACGGTCGGCACGTCGACCAGCTGCAGGGTGTCATCGACGCGCTGAGCACGAATCCGTCGAGCCGGCGCCACCTCGTCACGGCGTGGAACCCGGGCGAGCTCGATCAAACGAGCCTGCCCGCCTGCCACGCGTTCTTCCAGTTCTTCGTGGCCGAGGGAAAGCTGAGCGTGATGATGTATCAGCGCTCCTGCGACCTGTTCCTCGGCGTGCCGTTCAACATCGCGGAGTACGCGGTGCTGCTCCATCTCGTCGCGCAGCTCACCGGGCTCGTGCCGGACGAGTTCATCCACGTGCTTGCGGATGCGCACGTCTACCGCGACCACCTGGACGCGGTGCGACAGCAGCTCGAGCGCGACCCCTATCCGTCGCCGCGTCTCTCACTCGACCCGAGCCTGCGGAGCCTCGATGACGTCGTCGCGCGCTATCGCGAGATCGTGGGCCGGGCCCGCGCGGGCGAGAAGCCCGGTCCGCTGCTCGACCGCATCGCGCGCCTCGAGCAGTACCAGTTCCATCCGCCGATCGAAGCGAAGATGGCGGTGTAGCGATCATCTCCTTCGTCGTCGCGTACGACCGCAATCGCGCGATCGGGAAGGACAACAAGATCCCCTGGCGACTGCCCGACGACATGAAGCACGTGCGCGACCTCACGATCGGCAAACCGCTCATCATGGGGCGACGCACGTGGGAGTCGATCGGTCGGCCTCTTCCGCAGCGCACCAGCATCGTGCTGACGCGCGACCCGGGATTCAAATGCGACGGCTGCCTCATCGCGCGCACGCCCGACGAGGCGATGGAACTGGCTGGCGCGGCGCCAGAGATCATCGTCTTCGGCGGCGCGCGCGTATTCGAGGACTTCCTGGCGCGCGCCGATCGCATCTACCTCACCGAGGTGGACGCCGATGTCGGCGGCGACACCTTCTTCCCGCCGCTCGATCCCGGCGACTGGGAAGTGATCGAGGCGGTGGGGCACCCCGCCGATGAGCGCCACCCGTACGACTTCAGCTTTCTCACGCTCGATCGCAAGCGGAAGTGACGGCGGCCGGCTTCCTGTGGGACCCGCGTGTCGCGACGCACGTCTATCGCGACGACCACCCGCTGAAACCGAAGCGTCTTATCGGCGTTCACGACACGCTCCAGCGCCTCGGCGCTTTCGCGCGTCCCGACGCGAAGGTGCTCACGCCGCGCGCGGCGACCCGTGCCGAGATCGAGCGCATCCACGACAGCGATTACGTCGAGGCTGTCATGCAGGCATCGCACGACCCGGACGACGACTACGAGATGTGGGGCCTGTCCGCGTCGGGCGATACGCCGCCGTTCGCGGGAATGCATGAGGTCTCGCTCCTCACCACCGGCGGCACGCTCACCGCGATGGAGGAGGTCCTCGCCGGGCGGTTGCGAGTCGCCTTCAACGGCTCGGGCGGTCTACACCATGCGATGCGCAGGCGGGCGTCGGGATTCTGCATCTACAACGATCCGGCCATCGTGTGCGGGCTGCTCGCGGATCGCGAGATGAAGGTCGCCTACGTCGACATCGATGCGCATCACGGCGACGGGGTCCAAGCCGCCTTCTACGAGACCGATCAGGTGCTCACGATCTCGCTGCACGAGACCGGGCGCGCGCTCTTCCCAGGGACGGGCTTCCCCGAAGAACGCGGTCGCGGTCGCGGTGCGGGCTACAGCATCAACGTCGCGCTACCGCCGTACACCGACGGCGCCGCGTACGAGCGGGCGTTCGACGCGGTCGTCCCGCCGCTGCTCGACCGCTACCGTCCGGACGTGCTCGTGACCCAGCAGGGCATCGACTCGCACTACGACGATCCGCTGACGCACCTGATGGTCTCGTCACAGGCGCGCGAGCACGTCGTGACGCAGTTCGCTGCGTCGAAGTGGCCGTGGATCGCGATGGGCGGCGGCGGGTACTCGATGGACGCGGTCCGCCGCGTCTGGTCGATGGAGTTCCTCATCATGCTCGGCGCGCCGATACCCGCCGATCTGCACGACACCGATCCGCCGGAGTGGAGCGGCGACCAGCGCGCTCAGGTCGATGCGGCGGTGGACGCTGCGATCCAAGGCGCTCTCGGTGCCGCATGGACCTGAGCCAGGAGCCGATCGTCGCGCTCGCGCTCTCGCCGAGCGCGGGCGCGCCGGTCGTGCTGGCACGTGGCCGTCTGCTGTCGGCGGTGCTGCTCGTCCTCGCGGCTACGCTGATCTCCGGACTTGGCGCCGTACGCGTCTACAGCGAGACGTTCGTCGACGACCTGTTCCTCGCCGCGACGCGCCATCCTCTCGTCACGGCGATGCTGCAGACGCTCGGCACCGAACGCACCGCGGTGGTGATCTACCTCGTGCAGCGCTCGTTCGACGCGATCATCGTCGCGACGGCGGTCACGCCGATCTTCGTCTGGCTGCTCGGATCGAGCGCGGTGCAAGCGTCCGCGCGGCTCGCCGGCATCCGCCGCCCATACCTGCCGATCCTGGTGCTCTTCGGGTATGCCGCGGCGCTCACGCTCATCCCGGCGAACGCCGCGTCACTCGCGCTCGGGACCGGCGCGACAGTCGGCGCGCAGGTCGCTCAGCTCATCGGCCTCGCGTGCCTGGTGTGGCTTGGCGTCATCGCCTACCGCGGCGTGCGCGCCTACTACGCCGTCGATCAGTCTCACGCGACGCGCATCCTCGTCGTGGCCCTCGTGCTCTTCTATCTCGTGCCGCTCATCGTGATCGTCGGCGCGGCGGTCGCGATCATCATCGCCGCCGTCATGCTCGGCTACTTCTAGTGCGCCGCCTCGCCGCGGTCCTTCTCCTGCGGTGTCCGCGTTGCCTCTCCGGCTCCATCTGGCGGGGACTCATCACGATGAACGTCGCATGTCCGGTCTGCGGCTTGGTGTTCGATCGCGAGTCCGGGTATTTCGCGGGCGCGATGGTCGTCAGCTACGCGCTGGCGGTGCCGATCCTCGCGGCGATGGTCCTCGCGCTCATCAAGATCGTCGGACTCGATACCGTCGTCGCGCTCATCATCGGCAACACCGCGTACCTCGTGCTCGTACCCTTCATCTTCCGGTACTCCCGCGTGCTGTGGCTGCATCTCGACTGGCTGATCGATCCCGGGGAGCAGCGATAATCGCGCAGCCTTCGCTGCGCTCATCTGCTTGGCGTGAGCGCTAACGCGCACGCCGCAGTAACGCGGTCCCCGGACACGGATGTCCTCATCGTGGGCGCGGGTCACGGCGGCCTGGCCGTCGCGCACGACCTCGTCCGCGCCGGGCGCGAGGTGCTCCTGGTCGACGCGCATGGGCGGGTCGGCGACGCCTGGCGCACGCGCTGGGACTCGCTGCGCCTCTTCACGCCGCGCGACCTCGACGGCCTGCCGGGGAACCCGTTCCCTCGGGGCGACGACCCGTTCCCGAGCAAGGACGAAGTCGCCGACTACCAGGAGCGCTACGCGCAGGAGATGCGACTCCCGCTTCGCCGCGGTGCCGAGGTGCGAGCGCTGCGCCGGATGGGCGATCTCTTCGAAGCGACAGCCGGTGCCGACGCGATCCGCGCGCGCTCGGTCGTCATCGCGGGCGGCCACTTCACTGCCCCGCGCATCCCCGACTTCGCGTCGCGCCTCGATCCGGCGGTGCTTCAGCTCCACAGCAGCGACTACCGTAGAGCCCGCGATCTTCCCGATGGCCCGGTGGTCGTCGTTGGCGCGGCGAACTCGGGGAGTGAGATCGCGGTCGAGGTGGCACGCGAGCGGCCGACGGCGATCGCCATCGGAACGCGCAAGCCGCTGGCGCCAAAGCGTTTTCGCTCGCCGACCTGGTGGAAGCTCGCGCTCCTGCGCGACCGTGTCTTCCACGAGCGCACCGCCTACATCGCGTGGCTCCCGTGGCCGCTTCGCGCCGGTGGTTACCTTGGGGCCGATCTCGATGCGGCCGCGATCGCGCATGGACTACGGCTCGCGCCTCGCGTCGTCGATGCCGCTGCCAACAGGGTCCGCTTCGTCGATGGCAGCGATGCGCCAGCGCGCACGCTCATCTGGGCAACGGGGTACGACGTGGATCACTCTTGGATCGAAGCTCCGAAGGAGGACGGTGTGATCCCTATCGGTGGTCATGGACGCACGCCGGTCCCAGGCCTCCACTTCGTTCGTGGCCGTTTCCTCTTCGCGATCTCACGCCACGCGCGCGATGTCGCGCGCGACGTCCGCAACTCGGGCTGACGTCGCGCGCGACTGGCGCTTAGACGCGCCTCGGGTTCGTGATCGCGCGCACGAGCGCGACGATGAGGAGCGCGACGAGGAACAGGAACACGATCGAAAGCAGCGCCGCGATGTCGAGTACCGGCGGGCCCTGCGGCTCGGGGAAGATCCCCTGGAACGGTCGCACCAGCGGCTCGGTCGCGCCGTACAGCGCGCGGATGAGGGGCTGGTTCGAATTCGCTCCGGTGAGCTTGAAGACGATGCGGAGCAGGAGCAAGACCTCGAGGACCGTGAAGATCAGCGTCACGACGTTCGTGGCGGTCCAGACAGAAGTGGCGCCGGTCGACCCGACGTTGACGTTCGACGCAGCGGGCGTCGTAGTCACCGGTCGCTCGCGCACCTGTTCGTACCGCTCGACACGCTCGACGCGTTCGGTGGGATGGTCGTCACGTTGTGTGGTCGTCATGCCGCGGGAGGCAGCAGGGACCATGCCAAGCGGCTAACCTGCCGACCGTGGAGCCATTCCCTTTCCAGCACCGGCAGCGCGTACGGTTCGGTGAAACGGACATGCAGAACGTCGTCTACTACGCGAACTATCTCCTCTATGCCGAGGTCGGACGTGTCGCGTACATGCGCGAGCTGGGCCTTCTGCACAGCGATATGGCCGCGAAGGGACTCGACTTCACGATCGGTGAAGCAAGCGTGCGCTATCGCGCGCCGCTGCGATTCGATGACGAGTTCGACATCAAGGTGCGCGTTGGCGAGGTCCGTCACTCCTCGTGGGCGTTCGAGTACGCGGTCGATCGTGCAGATGGGCTGCACTGCGCGAGGATGGCGACCGTGCAGGTCATGATCGACCGCGCGACCCTACGCGCGACGCGCATCCCGGCGGAGCTTCGCCGGATGCTGGAGACGGCGCAGGACGCGGCGGCCGCGCGGCAGGCTAGGTAGATGGACACCGCGCTCCCCGAAGATATCCGTCTCCTGCAGCGCACCGTTCGCGCCTTCGTCGATGAGGTCCTAGCGCCGTGTGCGAAGGAGATCGAAGAGAAGGACGAGATCCCGCGCGCGCTCATCGCGAAGATGGGCGAGGCCGGGCTGTTCGGCATCGGTCACGCCGAGGAGCTGGGCGGTCAGGGATTCGGGAAGCTCGGCTACTGCGTGGCGGTCGAACAGCTCGCGCGCGTTAACGCCTCGCTGTGGAACATCGTCGGTGGATCCGCCGGTCTGTGTGGGACCGCGATCTCGGTCGGCGGACCGGATGACGTGCGCCTCCGTTATCTTCCCGACCTCTTCAGCGGCCGAAAGGTCGGCGCCTACGCGCTGTCCGAGCCCGGCGCGGGCAGCGACGCGGGGAGCCTCAAGGCGGTCGCGCGCCGCGATGGCGACGCCTACGTCCTCGATGGCGCGAAGACCTTCATCACCAACGCGCCGATCGCCGACGTGTTCGTGATCTTCGCGAATGCGGCGCCCGCCACCGGCTCGAAGGGCATCACCGCATTCGCCGTCGAGCGCGGCGCGGAGGGTCTCGACATTGGACCGAACGACGAGAAGATGGGCCTGCATGGATCGACGACCGCGCAGCTGTACCTCAACGGCCTGCGCGTTCCCGCGTCGCAACGCGTCGGCGAGGAGGGCGACGGATTCAAGATCGCGCTGCGCACGCTCGACTTCGGCCGGCTGGGCCTCGCCGCGCATTCGGTCGGCGCCGCGCAGCGACTGCTCGAGGCCTCCGTGGACTACGCGAAGACGCGCACGCAGTTCGGAAAGCCGATCGGCGCGAACCAGGCGATCCAGTGGATGCTGGCGGACGCCGCCACCGAGATCCACGCCGCGCGGCTGATGGTGCACGACGCGGCGTCGCGGGCCGACCGCGGAGAACGCGTCAGCGACCGCGCGTCGATGGCCAAGCTCTTCGCGACCGAGATGCTCGGTCGTGTCGCGGACGCCGCGGTCCAGATCCACGGCGGCATGGGCTACATGCGCGAGCTATGGATCGAACGCGCCTACCGCGACGCGCGCATCACCCGGATCTACGAGGGGACGAGCGAGATCCAGCGCGTCGTCATCGCTGGCGCGCTCCTGGCGGACAGCTGAGACCGGTCACGCCGGGCGGCCACCCGCTCATCACCGCGCTCTGGCTGCTCGGTGTCGTCGCCGCGGTGCTCGCCTTCGTCGCGGCGATCGTTGGCGCGGGTGCGACCGCGGCCGTGCTCTCGCTGGCCGCCCTCGTGGCATTCGTCGCCGGTTCCATCGCTTTCCAGCAGCGACTACGGCGCTTCAGCGCGACGCTCGTCGCGGTCGAGGAGGCGCTCGACGCCGACGACGTGCGACGCGCGCGCGAGCTCATGGCGCCGCTGCTGGCGCGATTCCACACCTTCCCGATGGTCCAAGAGGTCGCAGCCGACGTGCTCTACGCGGCCGGCGATCCACTCTCCGCCGCCTCGCTCTGGGAATCGGCGATGAAGCAGCTCGGTGCGACACGCGTGGCGCCGCGCCTCGTCGCGGCCTACGCCGCGCTCAACCGGGGAGGCGACGCGCGCCGCGTCGCGGCGCTGGTGCCGAACGAGCCGCTCGCGGACCTCGCGCTCGCGTGGAGCGAGCTCGCGGCGAACGGTGGCGATCGCGAGCACGGCGCCGTCCTCGCCGGCGAGCTCATGCGCGACGTGGAGCAGTCTCCGAACGCGACGATCGCGGCCATGACCGGGGCCGTCGCGGCGATCGCGGACGCACAGCGTGGCGATCGCGCCGGGATGCAGGTGAAGCTCGAGGCGATGCGGCGCGCCACGCCGACACAGAGCGACGCCGCGTTCCTGGGTTATCTCGCCGGCGTTGCGCTGCGCGACGTTGGGGACATCGACGAGGCGCGCCGCGAATTCGGCGCCGCGGTCGAACGGTCACCCGAGTCGATCGGCGGCGCGCTCGCGCGTCGCGAGCGCGCGAACCTCCCGACCTAGAGCTTCGCTTCGCGCAGCGTCGCGAGGAATCCGGC
>DATDEH010000003.1 GCA_036523395.1 Candidatus Limnocylindria bacterium
CTGGATCACGCTCGCGCGCCCCGACGTGCGCAACGCGTTCGACGCGGATCTCATCGCCCAGCTCGGCGCGATCCTCGGCCGCATCGATCCCGCATCGCGCGCCGTCGTCCTCCGCAGCGAGGGCGACGCGTTCTGCGCCGGCGCGGACCTCAACTGGATGCGCGGGATGGCCGACTTCTCCCTTGCGGAGAACGTCGCCGACTCGCGCGCGCTCGCGCAGATGTTCCGCGCCCTCGACGAGCTGCCTATGCCGCTCCTCGCGCGCGTGCAGGGCGCGGCGATCGGCGGCGGATGCGGTCTCGTCGCGGTCGCCGACATCGCGGTGGCCTCGACCGAGGCGGTCTTCGCCTTCACCGAGGTGCGCCTCGGCATCCTGCCAGCGGTCGTGTCGCCGTACGTCGTGCGGAAGATCGGCTTCGCGCACGCGACGGCGCTCTTCACGACGGGAATCCGCTTCGACTCGCGGCGGGCGTATGAGGTCGGCCTCGTGGAAGCGGTCGAGGAGCCGGCGAGGCTCGATGGGAAGATCGACTTCTACCTCGACGCGATCGTCGCCGGCGGTCCGCACGCGGTGAACGCCGCGAAGCGTTTGGTGCGCGAGCTCGAAGGCCGACCCGTCGCCGAGGTGCGCGAGAAGACCGTCGAGCGCATCGCAGGCATACGCGTGAGCGACGAGGGCCAGGAGGGCATGCGGGCGTTCCTCGAGCGCCGCAAGCCGAAGTGGTGACGACGCTCCTCGTCGCAAACCGCGGGGAGATCGCGCGCCGCATCTTCCGCACGGCGCGGCGCATGAACATGACGACCGTCGCGGTCTACTCGGACGCCGACGCGAACGAGCCGTTCGTGCGCGAGGCCGACATGGCGCTCCGTCTCGGTCCGCCACCCGCGGCCGAGTCGTACCTCGACATCGAGCGCGTCATCGCCGCCGCGCGCGAGGCGGGCGCGGATCTCGTCCATCCGGGCTACGGCTTCCTCGCCGAATCGCCGGCGTTCGCGACGGCGGTGCGCGACGCGGGCATGCGCTTCGTCGGCCCGACCGCCGAGGTCCTCGTCTCGCTCGGCGACAAGGTCCAGGCGAAGGCGCTCGCGCATCGCGCGCGCGTGCCGGTCCTGCCCGGCTACATGGAGGAGGACCAGCGCGACGAGGCGTTCATCTCGGCTGCGAACAGCATCGGCTTCCCGGTCATGGTGAAGCCGGTCGCAGGCGGCGGTGGCATCGGGATGCAGCGCGTGCGAGAGCCGGCCAAGCTGCAGGAAGCGCTCGCGAAGGCGCGGCGCGTCGCGGCGGCGTCATTCGGCGACGAGCGCCTGATGCTCGAGAAGCTCGTCGACCGCCCGCGGCACGTCGAGGTGCAGCTCCTCGCCGACACGCACGGGCAGATCTTCGCCCTGGGCGAGCGCGACTGTTCGACGCAGCGCCGGCACCAGAAGATCCTCGAAGAGACACCGGCGCCGTCGCTCGAGGACGAACAGCGCAAGGCGATCGCGGAGGCGGCGGTCGCGATCGCGCGCGAGGCGAAATACACGAACGCGGGAACGGCCGAATTCATCGTCGATGCGAAGGGTCGCTTCGCGTTCCTCGAGGTGAACGCGCGCCTCCAGGTCGAGCATCCGGTGACCGAGCTGGTGTGGGACATCGACCTGGTGGAACAGCAGCTGCGGATCGCGCTCGGCGAGCGGCTGTTGCTCGGCGAGCCCGCGCCACGCGGCCACGCGATCGAGGTGCGCCTCTACGCCGAGGACGTCGAGGGCGGGTTCCTCCCCGCGACCGGCCGCATCGCGCATATCCGCTGGCCTGAGGGGATCCGCGTCGACGCCGGCTACGAAGAGGGCTCGGCCGTCACGCGCCACTACGACCCGCTCATCGCGAAGCTCATCGCGCACGGCCCGCACCGCAAGCTCGCGCTCGCGAAGCTCTGCGAAGCGCTCGCGCAGATGGAGGTGCTTGGCGTGCGCACGAACCTGCGCTTCCTGCGCGCGCTGACCGCGCACGACACGATCCAGAAGGCGAAGTCCGACACA
>DATDEH010000004.1 GCA_036523395.1 Candidatus Limnocylindria bacterium
GATGCGACCTTTCGATTCGAGCGCTTCTTCGGTCGCGACGAACCCGCCACGGGTGCGCTTGAACTCGGGCGGGCGGACGATGCGCACGACGCGATCCCCGGGCCGCTGCCCGCGCCGCTCTTCGCGGCGTTCGAGACCCCCACGGTCGTCGCTCAACCTCGCGGAGTCTAGGGAGGACGGTCTGTTGAGAAGTTGTTTAGGTGGTGCTCGTTCGCGCGACCTCGACTCCACCGCTGTCGATGAGGATCGCTTCATGCACGCCCGTCACGTCCGATGCCGCGATCGACACGACGTGAGCGGGCGAAGTGAGCACCTGCGTCACCATCGCACCGGGACCGGGGACACCGAAGGTCGCGCGCACGATGAGTTGATCGCCCTTTCGCTCGATCGCGGTGATCTGGACCGAGTAGCCACCGGTGTTCTGCTGTCCCTGAAACACGGCGACGAGCACGCGCCCTGAGGGAGTCGTCGCGTTCGGCACGAGCTGCGCGATCTTCGCGCGCGACGCGTCGGTCGTGCCGACGATGAGCGCGGGGCCTGAGTCGTCCCGCGCCTGCGCCGTCGCGGCGAGCTCCGCGAACGCGACCGGACGCGCGGACGGCGACGGGCTCACGGATCCGCCGCTCTTTGCCGTGCTGCCGCACGCGGCGAGCAGCACGACAGCGAGCGCGGCACTAGACGCCGAACGCCAGGCGATCGGCGAACATCTCCGGAAGGCCGCGCTCACGTATCCGTCGCTGCGTCTCATCCACTCGATACGACGAACGATAGAAGGTCACCCTTCCGGCATCGGTGTCGATCACCCCGTACGCCGCTCGTGGATCGCCGTCACGCGGCTGGCCCACGCTTCCGGGGTTGATCAGCATGCGGTCGGTCAGCTCGTATGGGTGCTCCTGCTTGGGCTCGGTGAAACGGACGCCGGTCGGGAATTCTCGGAACAGCGCCGGAACGTGGGTGTGGCCGTTGCAGCAGAACGGCGTGCTCGAGCGCGCGAGCGTGGCGCCCGCCGTGAGCGAGTTCGTGACGTACTCCCACAGCGGATCGCGCAGGCTGCCGTGACAGAGCGTGAATCGCTCCACGCTGTGCACCGTGGGCAGCGCGGCGAGCTCGTCACGTTCAGCGGATGAGAGCCAGTCGGAGTGAAGCCGCGCCGCGACGCCCGCGCGATCGTGGAAGAACTCGATGCCCTCCCCCGTCGCGACCGCGCGGTCGTGGTTGCCCTGCACGAGGAGCGCGTTCCGTTCGCGCAGCAGCGCGAGGGTCTCCGACGGATCCGGACCGTAGCCGACGGTGTCACCCGTCACCCACAGGGCATCGACCCGCCCGAGCGCGGCAAGGACCGCCTCGAGCGCCACGAGGTTGGCGTGGATATCGGAGAGAAGACCTACGCGCACGCGGCCTTCGCCTCGGCGAGGGTGAAGCGCTGGTCGAGGAACGCACGTCCGATCACGACCGACGCTGCGCCCCAGCGCGCGAGCGCGCGCACATCCTCGACGTCGCGCACGCCACCGCCAGTGTGGAACGTCACGCCGGGTCCGGTCTTCGCGCGGAGCCGTTCCATGAGAACGAGTGGCGGGCCACCGAGCCGGCCGTCCGCGCTCGTGTCGACGACGTAGAGCGCCCGGATACCGCGCAGCGCCGCGATCTCCGCCGCCCCCGCGGCGTCGCGACCCGACGCGCGCTTCACGAGATCAGGCTCGCCACCGCGCGGCGCGAGCGCTCCATCCCGGGCCTCGATCTCGACGATCGCGCGGTCACCCAGTCGCGCGATGCGGCGAAGCAGCGCGTCGTCTCCGAAGACGGCGCTCGAGAAGAGCACGCCGGCGAAACCCGCGGCGATCGCCTCCTGCGCCTTCGCGAGCGACGAGATGCCGCCGGCGAGACGGCACGGTACCGAGGCGCTCCGCGCGATGCCCGCGAGCGTCTCCGCGTTCGCGTAGTCGCCACGCTCGGCACCGTCCAGGTCCACCAGATGCAGCTCCTCCGCGCCTTCGCGGAGGTAGCGCGAGGCGAGCTCGCGCGGCTCGATGTCGGCACCGGCGCCGCCGCGATACGCGACACGTCCGGCGCGCACGTCGACCGATGGCACGATCACCACGGCCGGCGGCGCGCTTCCGCTGACGTTCGCGGGTAGCGCAGGGGCGTGGCGCGCGTCTTTCGCACGACGACGAGATTGCGGCCGGGCAGCTCATCACCGACGCCGAGCGAGACCGTCGGCACGATGGATGCGATCTCACCACCGAGCGCGGCGCACGCTTTCTGCGCGCCCGGCAGCTCCGCGTCGACACGTCCCTTCCATACGATCGCGTCGCCGCCGGGCCGGAGGAGCGGAAGGATGTACTCGCTGACCATGCCCAGAGTCCCCACGGCACGGGCCGTACCGACGTCGTAGCGGTCGCGACGCTCGCGGCCAAGTGCTTCCGCGCGCTCGTTGCGGATCTCGACGTCAGTCAGTCCGAGGAGCGCGCACACATCCTCGAGAAAGCGGACCTTCTTGCCCACCGACTCGACCAGCGTCAAGCGGATGTTCGGCAGGGCGATACGCAGGGCGAGACCGGGAAAGCCCGCGCCGCTGCCGACGTCGACGACACGCTCGCGGCCCGTCCAGCGTCGCACGGCGATCGCGGTGAAGGAATCGAGGAAATGCTTACGCGCGATGTCGTGAGGCTCGGTGATCGCTGTGAGGTTCACCGACGTATTGCGTTCGATGAGCTCATTGCCGAGACGCTCGCAGAGTGCGATCTGCCCGGACGACAGCGCGAGCCCCAGTCGCGCCGCCTCGACCGCGAGCGCGGCGAACGGCGGCGAGGCGACGGGCACGCCGGTATCGTACGTGCGTGAGGATGAGAGCGGTCCGCTGCGCCGCGTTCGCGTGCGTGCTGCTGTTCTTCGCCGTCACGTCGAACGCGTCCGCGGCGACGCTCACCGTCGAGATCTCCGGCTTCGCGTTCAGGCCTGACGCGGTGTTCATCACTGCCGGCGACACCGTGACCTGGACGAACCGCGACAGCGCGCAGCACAGCATCGTCTTCCTCACCGGGCTCGGTCAGACGGAGAACTTCGGGCTCGGCCAGAGCTCGTCGCTGCGGTTCATCGCTCCGGGCACGTACAAATACATCTGCGGGCTGCACGGGCAGAGCATGTCGGGCACCGTGGTGGTCGAGCCGGCATCGGGTCCGATCGCGGCTGCTTCGGGAGGTGCGCCGACGTTCGTGCCTCCGACCCCGACCCCGATCCCCAGCGCCGGCGTCGTCGTGCGCGGCGCCGACGAGGTGCCCGAGCTGCCCGCGGGCGCGGCAGACAGTCGGGTCGACGGCGGCCGCGCCGCGGTCTTCGGCGGGATCGGCGCGCTCCTCGTTTACATGGTCGTGCGCGGCGGCTCACTACTCCGCCGCCGATGAGACTGCGGGCCGCGCGCCCCGGGGCCCTTGCCGGTCTGCTCCTCTTCGTCGCCCTCGCCTCGACCGCAGCCGCCGCGACAACGACCGTCAACATCCAGGGCTTCGCCTTCCAGCCACCCAGCGTGACGATCAACGTCGGCGACACCGTCACGTGGACGAACAAGGACGCGGCAGCTCACAGCGCCGTCGTGAACGGAGTCGGGCAAACACCTGTGCTCGCGCAGAACCAGAGCGCATCGCTGACGTTCACCGCGGCAGGCACGTTCCCCTACATCTGCGGCATCCACCGCGCGGCGATGATGGGCACCGTCATCGTGCGCGCCGCGGCCACGCCTGTTCCAACACCGATCCCTACGCCGGTGCCGACGGCGCGACCGACCGTCGCGCCCACCGTCGCACCGACGGTCGAACCGACGCCGACCGCGAGCCCTTCACCGACGCCGAGCCCAGCCCCCACGACGGCCGCGCCGAGCGCGACACCGACCATCGCGGTCGTGGTGCCGACGCAGCAAGCGCCCGCTCCTGCCGCATCGAACGACGGCGGAGCATCTCCGCTGCTCATCGCCGGGGCCGCGGTCGTGGTCATCGGGCTCGTTGCCTTCGCTTTGACACGTATCCGGCGCTAGGCGCGTGCCCTGCAGGGCTATCTAGGGATGCCGAGTGAGACAATCGAGCGACCGATGACGACCCTCCGCGTCGCCACACCCGCGGATGACATCGCCGAAGTGCTCATCGACGAGAAGGCGATCGCTGCGAAGGTGCGCGAGCTCGGCACGGCGATCGCGGACGACTATCGCGGCAAAGACGTCGTGCTTGTCAGCATCCTCAAGGGAGCGCTGCCATTCCTCGCCGACCTCATGCGCCAGATGCCGATCCCCCTCGCGCTCGACTTCCTCGAGCTCTCCTCGTACGGGGAGGCGACCGAGTCCAGCGGCAACGTGCGGATCCTGAAGGACCTCGCCAAATCGATCGAGGGCCGCGACGTCGTCGTGGTCGAGGACATCCTCGACACCGGGCAAACGCTCTCCTATGTGATCGAGCACCTGCGTTCGAAGCAGCCCGCATCCGTAAGGCTGTGCACGCTGCTCGACAAGCCGGCGCGTCGCATCGTGCCGATACAGATCGACTATCGCGGGTTCGAGATCCCCGACAAGTTCGTCGTGGGATACGGGCTTGACTACGCCGAGCGGTACCGCAACCTCCCGTTCATCGGCGTGCTCAAGCCGGAGGTGTATCGAGGCGTGCCGTGAGACGGCGAACGCTTCTCGGCCACCTCGTGACGTGCGTCGTCATCGCGGCGTCGACGATCTCGCTGTCCGAGCCCGCGCGCGCGTCAACGCCGGCCGCTGTGCCGGCGACGGTGCGCGTGAACGTCTCGCTCTACGGCACGTCGTACGCCCTCATCGGTTCCACCGGTGCGATGACGGTGACCACCGAGGATGGGAAGCTCCTCTACAAGGGCGGGCAGCGCATGGTCGCGCGCACGAACGTGCAGCGACTCGAGGGCGAACCGATCACGCTGCCGCCGGCGCGCGAAGGACTGACGCGCGAGGAGAGATCCAGCCGCCTGGAGCTGCTGCGCGAAGCGCGGCGCGCCGCGCGCGAAGCGCAGGTCACCGGGAAGCTCGTCACCGTGCCATTCGAGGTCTCGCTCCTCGCCGGGTCTGACGACGCGCTCGGCACGCCGATGCTGTCGGCGCCGCGCGTCGGCGTCATCCGTTTCAACGCCGACTTCGGTTACCTGAACTGGGGCGGCCGCCTGTTCCGCGGAACGCTCGAGGTCACGACCGACGACGCGGGCGACATGATCGTCGTCAACGAGGTCGAGACCGGCCGCTACCTCGCGTCCGTCACCGGCGCGGAGTCACCGTCCAGCTGGCACGGCGAAGCTCTCGCGGCACAGGCGATCGCGGCGCGCACCTATCTTGTGACGCACCTGCACCATCACGCCAACTACGACCTCGAGGGCGACGTGCGCGATCAGGAGTACGCCGGGATCGGCACCGAGGCGGACTCGACGATCCGCGCCGTCGAGCGCACCGCGGGCATCGTCGCGACCTACCGCGGCTCGCCGATCGAAGCGCTGTATTCCGCGAACGCGGGCGGCGTCACCGAGGACTCCGAGAACGTCTACGCGAACGCCCTCCCCTACTTGCGGAGCGTTCCGTCACCGGGGGACGAGCTCGCGAAGGACAGCGGCTGGGGCACGACGAGCTGGGAATGGAACCGCGAGTTCACCGCGCCGCAGCTGGGCGACTACATGCGCTCGCGCGGGCTGAGCGTCGGCGTGCCGCAGCGCATCGAGCTCGTCCGCGTCACGGGCGCGGGCCGCGTCACGCTCGCGCGCGTCTTCGGCACGACCGGCACGCGCGACATCGGCAAAGACCTGACGCGCTACTACTTCGGCCTGAAGAGCAGCATGTTCACCGTTAAGCTCACCGAGGGCGGCGAGGCGGAATGGGTCTCCTGGCGCGACACCGCGCGCCTGGTGGACATGGGCATCCTCGGGTCGGAGCTCCTCGGCACGACGTACGAACGGATCCTGAACGAGGACCGCGAGCTGACATCGATCCGCATCACCGGCTTCGTCTACAAGCTGCCGCCGCGCTTCATCTTCTACGGGCGCGGTTTCGGACACGGCGTCGGCATGTCGCAGTGGGGCGCGCAGGGCATGGCGCTGAGCGGCGCGAACTACGAGCAGATCCTGAAGCACTACTACCAGGGCATCGCGCTGACGAACATCGGCGGCGTCTAGCGCCGGCTGGTCACTCCCCGATGAATTTCTGGGAGTTCCCCATGTGCGGGTAGACGCGCGCCTGCACTACGGCGAGCAGCTGCTTGGTGTGGTTGCGATCGTGGTGCACCCACTCCTGCAGCAGACCCTTGACTCGAAGCGTGCCGACCTTCGGATGCTCGCCGCTCCGCTCGAGGTCCGCCGGAGTCAGTGACCGCACGAGCGCGATGCTGTCGTGCCGGAGGCCCATGAACTCCATCCAGAGGCTCTGGCTCATGCGGGCGCAGTCGTTGCGCTCGCGGGCTACCGCTTCCTGATCCCAGGCCTTCAGCGCTTTGCCGGCGATCATGTCCCGGATCCGGCCGGCGAAGCCACGGCGCTCCGCCTCGATGAGGTGCCCGACGCACTCGTTGACGCACCACTCGCTCGGCGCGGGATGCCACTGCGCGCCCACGTCGCCGAGCGCGTTGATCTCGCCTTCGATGAGCGCGCATGTGGATTCGAGCAGAGCCGCGATCTGGGTCGGCGCGAAGGGATGCGTGGGACTCCCCGGAGCACCGCTCATGAGATGAGCTGTGGTGCGCTCCGGATCGGGACATGGACGTTGAGCACGACCGTGCCGTCGGGTCGCGTCTCGTGCTGCGATTCGCCGTGCAGGAGATCGAGACGCTCGCTGCGGCGCAGGCCGGACTGCAGCTCGCCGTCCGGCGGGAGCTCCTTGCCGTCGCTCTGCAGCATGATCTCGAGCTTGTCGTCCTTCCAGGTCATTCCGAGGACGAGGTCCTTCGCGATCGCCTTCTCGATCCGCTCCACCAGCGAGTCCTGGATGAGTCGGAAGATGGCGACCTCGTCGTCGGACGGGAGGCGCCGGTCACGGCCGGTGCTGGAGAAGTCGATGCGTACGCCGTGCTTGTCGATGAGCGTCTGAACGTAGCGGCGCATCGTCGGCACGAGGCCGAGATCGTCGAGGATCATCGGCCGCAGCTCGAAGATGAAGCCGCGCAGCTCCTGCAACGTCTTGTTCACCATCTGTCGGAGCGCGGCGAGCTCGGTGCGCGAGCGCTGCGGATCGACCTCGAAGAGCCGCTCGCTGATCTCGGACTGGAGCACCACGTTCGCCATCGCCTGCGCCGGCCCATCGTGGACCTGGCGGGCGATGCGCTTGCGCTCCTCCTCCTGCGTGTCCACGACCGCCTGGAGGAGACGGCTCTCGTCGATGACCGGCGCGGTGTCGGCCGGCAGCGGCGCCTGCGAGCTCGTGTGCACGTGGTTCTGCGCGGCCGTGACGAGGGCCCGCGCGCGGTCGAGAAGCTTCTTCTTCGCCTGCAGCCCGGCGAGCTGCGCTTCCATCGTCATGCGCCGCGACAGTGCGGCCGTGTATTCGTCCGCCGCGGTGAAGATCTGCTCGCGTTCGAAGCTCGCCGGGTTGGCGCGGGCCTCTTCGACCTTCGCCTTCGTCTGGTCCTCACGCGCCTTGAGCCGGCTCACCTCGGTCAGCGTCGACTCGACCAGTAGATCGAGCTCGCGGACCTCGGCGGTGATCTTCTTCTGCTCGGCGACGAGCTCGCTGACGAGGTCGGGGGCTGCCACGCTCAACTACCCATCTCCGGTCCCTTGATCCAACCCTGGCGGATGGCGTACACGACGGCCTGCGTGCGGTCGTTGACCGACAGCTTCCGCAGGATGCTCGACATGTGATTCTTGACCGTCTGCTCGGAGATGGCCAGAGCGTACGCGACCTCTTTGTTCGTCATCCCCTGGGCGATGTTGTCGAGGATCTGGACCTCGCGCGGCGACAGCGGCGCGAAGACGTGCGACGAGCCCGGGCCGTACACCGACAGCTCGCGGAACTCAGCGAGCACCTTCGACGCGACCGCAGGCCGGTTGAAGACCTTCTCGTTGATGATGAACTGGCCGGCGCGCGCCTTGCGGATCGCGTCCACCAGCTCCACCGGATCGCAGTCCTTGTTCAGGTAGGCGGCCGCGCCCGCGCGGATCGCCTCGAAGAGCGTCTGCTCCTCGTCCTTCGCCGTCAGGACGACGACGCCGACGTGCGGCAGCTCGCGGCGGATGCGCTGCGTGACCTTGATGCCCGACGTGCGCGGCAGGTCCGCCTCGATGACGAGCACATCGGGCTCGAGCTCGAGGGTCTTCGCCGCAGCCTCGTCGCCGTCGGCCGCGGTGCCGACGAGCTCGATATCGGATTCCTTTTGCAGCACCTGGCTGATCCCCATCGTCGTGAGGCGACTGGAATCGGCCAGTACGACACGGATGTTCCGGTCCGGGTCCTTCGTGCGGTCAATCTTGTCGGCCAATGGACCTTCCTCTTTCAGCATGCGTCGCGCCTGTGGAGCCCTCGTTCGGAAGCTGGAGTGTAACGGCGGAGCCTTTGCCCGGGCTCGATTGGATCTGCAGGGTCCCGCCGATGAGCGAGGCGCGCTCGCGCATCGAAAGGAGACCGACGGACTTCGCGCGGCGCGCCGCCTTCACCAGGTCGAAGCCGATGCCGTCGTCGGTCACGTGGAGCACCCAGTTGCCCGCCGATCGCTGCCAGACGATGCCGACCGCGGACGCCTGCGCGTGCTTGTGCACGTTCTGCAGAGCCTCCTGCAGCACGCGGTATACGGCGAGCTCTTGCTGTGGCGACATCGCGGTCTCGCCCGTGTCGAGCTTGGTGGAGACCTTGATGCCGCACCGGGTCTCCCACTCGCTCGCGTAGTTGCGCATCGCGTCGGCGAGGCCGAGCTCGGTGAGCTCAGGCGGCCGCAGGTCGTAGATCATCGCGCGGACGGAATCGAGCGAAGAGCGGAACTGTCCGCGTAATGTCCCGAGCTCACTGCGTAGCGTCTGCCGGAGCTCGGCCGGGGCACGCTCGGCGATGCGCTCGAGATAGTCGACCTCGAAGATCGCGTTGGCGAGGACCTGCGCGGGGCCGTCGTGCACGTCGCGGTACAGGCGCTCGCGCTCGGCCTCGAGACTTTCGAGAACGCGCTGCGCGACGTCGAGCGTTTGGCCGTCTCCGTGTGGCTCCGGCTCGATCCCGGAGCCGAGGAGATACGAGACGCTCGATTCGATGTGCTGCACGACGAGCTGAAGCTGCTTCAGTCGCCGGTAGGCGCGCTGCGTGCTCTCGTCGAGCTCGCCCTCGGGCGACCGGCCGGATTGGGCCTCGGCCATGCGCTGGTACGCGCGCGCGAACTTCTCGACCTGCTGTCGCGTGCGCCGGACATCGCGCCGCAGTGCGTCGACCAGCGCATCGAACTGCGCTTCGAGGTCGTCCGGATCTTTGATGAGTCGTGTTGGCTGTGGCGTCGTTTGCCGAGTATATGGACGGATACCGGTCGTTCTGGCGACCAGCGCGTCTCAGCGCGGTCGCTCGAGCAATACCGAGCCTTCGTCGCCACCCACGACACGCCAGCCCTGCTCGCGAAGCGCGGCGACCAGCGCGCGATCCGGCTTGAGCAGCACCTGCGTGACCTTGTAGCGCTCCAGCACCTCTCTCCACCCTGGCCCGAGTTCGACGGCGGCGCGCCAGTCCGCGAACACATCCGGGAGGAACGGGAAGAGGCGCCCATCAACGAACACGGGACGCTCGGGGGCGCGCCAGATCAGGTAGCCACCCCAGTCGTACTCGTTAAGGAGAACGCCGGACCCGGAGCGCACCGCGTCGAGAACGACGGTCGGATAGGCCCGCTCGTTCGGGGCGTTCGGCACGAACGCGAGGCCCGCGAGCGCCATCGCCGCGACGCCCGCGCCGAAGCCCACGATCGCTCCGCGCGGGTACGGACGGCGGCGTGCGAGCCAGGCATCGAGCGGCGGCCACACGCGCGGCACGGCAGCCGAGATGAACGGAACCGCCGCGAACGCGAAGTACGGCATGTGCCGCTGCGCGGACAGTCCGAGCCAGAGCAGTGGCGCGAGAAGCAACAGGTCGAGCAGAGTCCCACCCCCGCGCATCGCAAGCGCGAGCGTGCCGATGATGAACGCGGCGAACACGAATCCGGCGGGACGTGTGACGTCGGGCGGGGACTCCTCGACGATGAAGCGCGGCGGCGCGGTCGCGTGTGCCGCCGCGGCACCGAGTCCGAGCGAGCCCGGATCCACGAGCGACGCTGCGAACGCGGTGCTCGCCGTGATCGCGAACGCCGCGAAGTTGCGACGCGCGAGGAGCGCTTCGAGCGTGAAGATCCCGACGAGCACAAGGCCGAGTGCGTAGCCCCCGTGGAGATTCGTCCACAGGAGCATCAGCGGCGGCACGCCGAGCAGCAGGCCGAGGCGACCGGCACGCGCGGTGAGGAGCAGGTCGAGCAGGAGCGGGAACAGCGCGAGCGTGAAGAGGTGTGGGCGATCGGTCCACACGATCTCCGACAGGAGGAGCGCCGCGCAGGTCACCGGGACCGCCACGATGATCGGCGCTCCGCCGCGCAGCGCGACGCGCGTGAGGAAGAACGCGCACACGCCTACGAGCAGCCCGCGCAGGATCACCAGTCCGCTCCAGCCGCCCGTGAGGTACGCGACATACAGCACGATCTCGCCGAGCCACTCGCCGACGCTGTACGGCTGCCCGTTCACTGTGCTCGAGAACACATCGGTGCGCAGGAGCGCGCCGTGGTCGAGCATCCACTTCCCCGACGCGAGATGCCAGTACGTGTCCGGATCGCCGGGCGGCGTCGCGAGCGCGAGCGCGAACGCCGCGAGCGCGACGAAGAGCGGCGCGAGGCTGCGGCCGTTCAATCGGTCGCCTTGGAGATGTGGACCGAGCACCCGAGTTCGCCGATCACAGGGAAGATCTTGATCGTGTCGAGCACCACGGGCTGTCCGAGCCACGGCGGACGCTCCGTCCCGTTGTAGACCGCGTCGTAGGTCCGGAAGTGCGCGGCCTCCAGGACAACGGCTCGCGCGTGATATATGGCCGCCGCGCAGGCGAGCTCGGTCACGCCATCGGCCGGCGTGACCATGACCGACCGCCCGCTGATCGCGCGCCACGCCGCGGCGTCGATCGCCATGAACGTTCCCGGTGGGATCGCGTCGAGCACGGCTGTGCGTGCACGCGCCGACGCGTTGAAGGCGGCGTCCCATTGCACGAGCGCGCCCGCGGTGAGTGCGACCGCGAGCGCGAGCGCGCCGGTGACCCAGATACGACCGATCGACGCTTCGCGGCGCGCGAGCGCGCGCTCGGCTGCGGCCGCTGCCAGCGCCATGCCGAACGGGAAGAACGCAGCGAGCGAATGGAAATACGAGCCGCGCGTGGAATGCAGCGTCCACAGCAGCGACTGCGCGAGGAAGACCGCCGCGAGCAGCGACGACCACGCGCGCACATCGGCGCGCGCCCGCAACCGCCACGCGGCAACGGCGGCAAGAGGACCGAGAAGGACAAAGAAGGCGAAGAGCGCCGTGGCCGCGTTCGTCACGACCGCGCTCATCTTGGCGATCAGGACGTCCGGCAAGGCGCCGAAGAACTCCGCCGCGGTCGGCGGCGCGATGCGGAAGAATTGCTGGTAATCGGCCAAGAGCATCGAGCGCGCGAGAATGTCGCTGGTCCCAAGACTCAGGTCGCGCGCGAACCACCCACCACCGATCACAAGCGCCACTGCGCTGCCAGCGAGCCCGGCGCTGCGCGACGCAGGGCGAGCGGCGAGCACGAGGAGCGCGAGGCCGAACAGGGCGCCTTCGGCGCGGGCGAGATAAAGGAGTCCGACGAGGAGCCCGGCGACCGCGCCGGCGCGGAGCGACCCGCTCGCGGCACGAGCGAACGCGAGGAAGAACAGCGTGCCGATGAGGGCCGCCGGCGCGAACGAATCGGCCGCCACCCAGCCTGGCGCGAAGACGCCGCCGAGTCCGACCAGCGCCGCCGCTGCGAGGGCGTAGCGGGGCGAGACTTCGAGGGAACGGGCCGCGGCGTACGCGCCGGCCGGTAGGAACGCTGCGACCGCGATCACGGCGGCCTGCGCCGCGCGGAACTCACCGAGGGCACCGCCGAGCACCGCGATCCCGGCGGCCTGCAGTGTGGTGGCGAGCGGCACCCAGAACTGATGGCTCGGGATGGGAAGCGGCGCGAAGTTCGGCGCCTCGAGGAAGTTCCAGATGAAGTCCGCGGTCAGGCCCTCGCCGTGCGCCAGCCGGCTCGCGACGATGGAGTAATAGAAGGCGTCGGTGTAACCGGGTTGGGCGACGACGACGGCGCTGGCGACGCGCACGATGAGTGCCGCGACCGACACGAGGAGAACAGGTCGGATGGCCGCGGCATCCGGCACCGCGCGAGTCTAGGCGGAGACGCTCGCCCGGGACGAGCGCACGCGCAGCGCCGCCGCGACGAGGAGCGCCGTCGCGGCCGTCACGACCGCGGAGAGAGTCTCGTTGCCCCGTGGGAACGCGACCGTGTAGAAGAGCCACTGGAGGGGACCGGCAAGAGCGACCGCACCGAGCGTGAGCCACATTCGCGTGCGCGGTGACGCGGAGCCGGCACGAGCCAGGACGAAGGCGTATGACACGAACAGCACCAGGAAGTCGTAGCTCCACGCATACGGCGTCGCGAAGAGCGAGATCGGCAGCGTGAGCGAGAACAGGCCGACGTCGTCCACGCCCGAACGCCGGACCAGGAGCCAGCACCCGATCACGAGGGCGGCCACCAGCAGCGCACCCACTGCGGCGTTCCCGAGCACGTCGGCCGCGAGACCCCACGCGGTCGGGAGGAACACCGCCACCCTCGCCCGGCGCACCACGAGCTCGTCGAGCCACTCGAAGATCCAGCCTGGGACGAACAGCATCGGCACGACGACCATCGCGGTGCCGGTACCGACGACCGCCGCGAGAACACGCCAGCGCCGCTGCGCCAGCGCGCGTAGAGCGATGGCGGGGATCGCGAGCGCGACGATCTGCGGCTTGAGGGCGAGCCCGGAGAGCGCTGCGCCGGCGACCGCGCGCCCGCGCGCGACCAACAACACGAAGAGGCCGGCCAGACCGAGCATCACACCGGTGATCTGTCCGTAGATCACGAGCAGCCAGAGAGGCTGGGCGGTGACGAACAGGATCCCGAAGAGGGGCGCGAGCCGCGCCGGCCCGCGCACCGCGAGCCAGGCCCACCAGGCGCCGGCGAACGCGGCGCCGAATGAGATCGCCATCCATGCGCTCGCGGCGTATTCGATCGGTAGCGCGCCGATCGGCAACATGACCACCGCCGTCCACAGCGGATAGCCGTAGCGGCCGGGGCAGGAGGAGCGCACGAGACGACCGCCGCTCGAAGGATCGGGGTACAGGCCGCCGGTCACTTCCTTCCACCAGGCCTCGTCGTACGGGTCGTGCCCGACGACGAGCGACCGCGCGCCGTGATAGAGGCAGAAGAAATCCGTCGCCTGGTAGTAGAGATTCGACCGAGCCGCGACGGCGCCGGCCGCGAGCAGGACGAGGACGATCGCCGCGAGCCTAGCGCTGCCCACTCGTCCGGAAGTCATCACGCGAGCGCAGGTACACGATGCCGCCGATCACGATCACCGAGAACACGCTCACGGCGCGGTCGAGCACGGCGACCGCCACCGCGTTGGAGTTCGACAGGCCGAAGCCCTCGGTGAGGACGTACACCATCGCGATCTCAACGAAGCCGAATCCCGCGGGCGTGAGCGGCACCGTCGTGAGCAATGACGTCGCGACCGCGACGAAGACGATCCCGGATGCGGGCAGATCGATGCCGAGGGCCCAAAGGACGAACATGAGGCGCATCGCTTCGGCGCCCCAGATGATCAGCGTGAGCGGTCCGGCGAACGGCAGTGCCCGGAAGCTGTGCAGCACTCCTTCGCGGAAGAGGCGGCCGATCCGGCGCACCTCGCGCGGGAAGAAGCGAGCGACGGTGGGACCGAGCGCGTAGATGGCGACGAGGCCCGCCGCGATCAACAGCGCGAGCACGCCGGCCGTGACGTAGACGATCCACAGGTCCGGAAGCACGGTCCGACCGAACGCGACATATCCGCCGACGACGAGCAGGCCGAAGACGACGATGAGGTCGAGCAACCGTTCCGCGACGACGACGCCGACCGTGCGCGACATCGAGATGCCGAACTTCCGTTTCACGAGATAGGAGCGGTACAGATCGCCGAGCTTCGCCGGAACGAGGCTGTTGACGAACCAGCCAAGGAACAGGATGCGGAGGAGGTCGCGCCAGCCGAGATCCGCGCCACCCTCGCGTAGGAGCCGCGCCCAGCGGGCCGCCCGCAGTGGGAACGTCGCGTAATAGACAAGGAGCGCGCAGCCGACGAGCAGCGGGCTCGATCTACCGATCGTCCGCGTCGCCTCGGACCAGTCGACGTTGCGCGCGAAGAGCGCGATGAGGATGAGCGGGATGATCGTCGAGACGAGCTCGCGCATCCCGAAGAGCTGGCGGCGAACCGCGAGGTCATCGGTCTGCTCCGCGACCTCGGCGAGCTGCTCGATGCTCGGGTCTTCGACGTGGACCGGACGTTCGAGTTCGTCCGCCGGCCTCCGCCTCATGCGGATCTCTTCATGCGTCGTCGGGCCCACCAGTTCCGGATCACATCGAGGCGCGTCAGCACGTGGATGTAGTTACCGGTGAGCCTGCCGATGACGCTGCCTTCGCGAAGGGCGGCGATGAAATCCTCGCGACCCGCGAACTCCTCGACCTCGACCCAGGCGCGCCCGATCTCCGATGCGCGATGCGCGTCGCTCCCTACGGCTCCAGGAAGTCCCTTGTCTTTGGCGAACGCCGCCGCGCGCACGTTGTCCTGAGTGAATGCTTCGCGGGCGTTGAAGACCTCGATGCAATCGATGTCCTTCCACACACGCTCGAGCACCGAGCGCCGCAGGTGGAACCGCCGGTTGCGGCTGAACGGATGCGGGACCGAGACGAGTCCGCCCTGATCGTGGATGCGGGCGATCGTGTCGTCCGCTGAGAGGTCGCGCGGCACCGACCTGTCGAGAAAGAGGCCGATGATCTCGCCGTCGCGAGTGCTGACCTCCTCCCCCACGATCACGCGGAAGCCATCGGCGAGCTCGCGCAACCGCAGCGCTCCCTCGATCGTGTTGTGATCGGTCGCGCACACGACATTCAGGCCGGCGGCCTTGATCGCAGCGGCCTGCGCCGCGAGCGGCGTGCGGCTGTCCGGCGAGTACTCGCTGTGCGTATGCATGTCGACCTTGACCTTGCTCATACGGTCCCCCGCGCCGTCCGCCCGCGCGCATAGGCCTCTTCGACGATCGCCCGAATGCGGTCTCGGAATCGTGACACATCGAAACGGAGTGCGGAACGATGCAGCTCGTCGACATCCCACGCGCGCTGCTCTACCCGGAGCACCGCATCCGCGAACGCGTCGGCGTCGGCGGTCGCGACGAGCGCGCCGTCGATCCCGTCGCGCACGATCTCCGGCGCACCACCCGCAGCGAGCGCGACGACCGGCGCACCGGATGCGAGCGCCTCGACGCACACGATCCCGAAGTCGTCTTCCGCAGGGAAGATGAGACCGCGCGCCGCGCCGAGCAGCTGACGGAGGGTCGCGTCGTCCAGGTGCCCCGCGAAGGCGATGTTCCCCATGGGACGCCCCGACGTATCGCGCGCGATCGCCTCGAGCGAGGAGCGCTCCCGTCCTTCGCCCACGAGGATGAGACGCATGCCGAGCCGCCCGAACGCGCGCACGGCGATGTCCGCACGCTTGTACGCGGAGAGCCGGCCGACATAGACCCAGAAGTCCCCGCGCTCCCGTTGCGGGACGAAGGTGTCGACATCGACTGGCGGATGCAGCACCTCGCTCTCACGCTCGTAGTAGCGGCGGATGCGCGCGGCGACGACCTGCGAGTTGGCGATCCAGCGATCGACGCGCGCCGCGAAGGCTCGATCCGTCTCGCGAAGTCGCGACAGCAGCTCTCCGACCGCGCCACGCAGCGGCGCGGGGACCTCCTCGTGCAGGTACTGATCCCTCCAGTCCCAGAGATATCTCGTCGGTGAATGGCAGTACGCGACCTCTACGGTGTGTTCCGCGAGCCCCAGGCCCTTTATGAACGCAGACGTTGAGACGAGTGCGACGTCCGTGTCCCGAGAGACTCGAATTCGACGCGCGGCGCCTGGATACAGCGGGAGAAGAACGCGATGCACGCCGCCGCCGATCGAGAACTGCTGCAGATAGCTCGTGCGAAGGTCCCAGCCTGAAAGATCGCCATACCGCCGCCGGTCGTGGAAGAACGTATGCACGGGCGCATCGGGCCACATCGCGTGCAACACGTCGACGACGCGCTCGGCGCCACCACGCGCGGCGAAGTACTCGTGCGCGAGCGCGAGCTTCAACGGCCGACGAGACGCTTTCGCAGCACGAGCAGCGCGAACAGGGGCAGGACGCGCTGGCGACGCCAGCGCCGCGGCTCGCGCGCGAGCCGCCATAGCCACTCCAGTCCGACCGCGTGCAACAGGGCCGGCGGCACCTTCTGGACACCGGCAAGCTGATCGAAGACGCCGCCGACGCCGACCGCTACTCGCATCGAAGGCAGCGCCGCCAGATTCCGAGCGATCCACCGCTCCTGTTTCGGCATGCCATACGCGACGAACAACACCTGCGCGCCACTCTGGCGGATACGTTCGATCGATACCGGGTCGTCCGCCGGCTCGGCTGAGCCGGCGTGCACGCCGGCCACGACGAAACCGGGCGCACGACGGCGCACCTCGGCCGCGGCGCGCTCGCCGACGCCAGGCGCCGCACCGAGAAAGAAGACCGGCGCGCGCCGCTGCGCGAGATGCGGCACCAGCGCGTCGACGAGAAGACGCCCCGCGACGCGCGGCAGAGGATCGCCGAGAAGGCGCGACGCGGCCGTGATGCCAGAGCCGTCGGCGACGACGAGGTCCGCGGCCCGCGCGATCTGCGCGACCTCCGCGTCCTGACGCGTCAGCATCACGAACTCGGGATTCGCGGTGATCACGAACGTGCGCTCGCCGGCGTCGAGCCGGCGCAGGATGCGCTCCGCGGCGCCAGCAAGGTCGACGCGGTCGAAGCCCACCCCGAGCACGTCGACTCGCGCGGACACGACCTTATTTAATGGACGGCGACGAGGCTTCTGCGGAAGAAGTCGATGTGCTCGAGCGCGAGACCGGTGCCCTTCGCGACGCAGTAGAGCGGGTTCTCCGCGACGTAGCACGCGACGCCGGTGACCTGCGTCAGGAGCTTGTCCATGTTGCGCAGGAGCGCGCCGCCGCCCGAGAGGACCATGCCCTTGTCGATGACGTCCGATGCGAGCTCGGGTGGCGTCTCTTCGAGAACGGCCTTCACCGACGTGATGATCTGCTGCAGCACCGGGTCCATCGCCTCGGTGATCTCATTGCTCCCGATCGTGATCGTCCGCGGCAGACCGGCAATGAGATCGCGGCCGCGGACCTCCATGGTGAGCTCCTGGTCCATCGGCATCGCCGAGCCGATCTGGATCTTCACGTCCTCTGCGGTGCGCTCTCCGATCATGAGGTTGTATCGCTTGCGCACGAAGTTCGCGATCGCCTCGTCGAGCTTGTTGCCCGCGGCACGGACGCTACGCGAGACGACGATGCCACCGAGAGAGATGACCGCGATCTCCGCGGTGCCGCCACCGATATCGATGATGAGGTTCCCGCTCGGCCCGGAGATCGGGATGTTCGCGCCGATCGCCGCCGCGAGCGGCTCCTCGATGAGATGCGCGACGCGCGCACCTGCGCGCACCGCGGCGTCCTTGACCGCGCGGCGCTCGACGCTCGTGACACCGGACGGGACGCAGATCATGAGCTCGGGGTGGAAGATGCGAATGCGACCGCAGACCTTGTCGATGAAGTACTTGAGCATGTACTCGGTGATGACGTAGTCGGCGATCACGCCGTCGCGCATCGGCTTCTGAGCCGTGATGTTCCCGGGTGTCCGTCCCAGCATCAGGCGTGCTTCCTCTCCGACCGCGACGATGCGCGGGCGTGGCGATCCGTCGTCGTGAGCGAGCGCGACCACCGAGGGTTCGGTGAGGACGATGCCTTTGCCGCGTACGTAGACGATGACGTTGGCCGTGCCGAGGTCGATGCCGATCTGCTTAGCGAACATGTGGGCTCAATCTAGAACGTCGGTGCGGTGCGCGTGTTGTGGTCGCGCGATGATCAGGCCGTCCGTGTCACCTCAGTCGCCGTTCGGACCGGCTGGCGCGTGAGGTCCGTCTTCGAGAGCAGCCACACGACGACGAAGTACCCGACGTACGCGACGAGCTCCAGGACCGTCGGCTCGTCCTGATAACCGAGGAACGCGCGGAGGACAGCACCGATTCCCGAGTCGTCGGGAAGAATGGCTGCCGTGCTCCAGAGCTTCGGTCCTTCGACCCCCGCGAGCGGGCCGGCTTCCGCGAATTCGTGAGCCGCGTGTGCGAACAGGCCCGCGGCGAACAGGATGAGGATCACCGTCGTGACCTTGAAGAAGGTCCGCAGGTCGATGCGTCGCCCGAACGCGTAAATGAGGACGCCGACCCCGATGGCGAGACCGAGACCGATCAGAGATCCGACGAGCTTCCCTTCTCCCGGCGCGGCGAACAGCAGGAGCGCGAGCTCCACGCCTTCACGCACCACCGCGAAGAACACCAAGAAGAAGAGGCCCCACGCGGCGCCGCCGCGCTCGAGCACACCCTGGACCCCGCGCTGCAGCTCGGACTTCAGATAACGAGAGTTGCGAAGCATCCAGAAGACCATCCACGTCAGGAAGACCGTCGCGAGCAACATCGTCGTGCCCTCGAAGACCTGCTCGGTGGTGCCTTCGAACTCGGCGTTGAGCGCGTTGAGGATCCCGAGCGCCAGCAGGCTGACCGCGGCAGCGGCGAGAGCGCCGGCCCAGACCCACTTGCGCGCGCCCTTCGCGCCGACCTGTCCGAGATACGCGAGCACGATGCCGACGACCAGCGCCATCTCGACGCCCTCGCGAAGGCTCAGGACCAGCGCGCTGATGTCACCCGCGCTCACTTCGATCTCCCGGTGCGATACTCGGCGAGGCGCCCTTTTAGGAGCGCCTGACGGACCTAAGGTGAGCCTAACAATTTCCGACCCGGGAGGTCAAGAATGACGACGCAGGCCTCCCCCGCGACCGAGGAGTACCTGCAGGCCGTCTACACCCTCGCCGACGAAGGCGGCCAGGTCATCGGCGCGCGTCTCGCGGAGTTCCTGCGGATCTCTCCTGCCGCCGTGTCTGAGATGGTCCATCGCTTGGAGCGGGATGGGCTCCTGAAGCTCGACGAGCGCAAAGAGGTCCGGCTCACGCCGCGCGGGCTCACCGCGGCGAGCTCGATCATCAGACGGCACCGGCTTGCCGAACGGATGCTCGTCGATCTCCTCGGCTATGAATGGTGGAAGACGCACGAGGAGGCCGAGCGCATCGAGCACGCGATGTCGCAGGAGATGGAGGAGCGGCTGGTGCGCGTCCTCGGAGATCCACAGACCTGCCCGCACGGTAATCCGATGCCGGGCTCGACGCCGCGTCCAACGCGCCTCCTCGAGCGGCTGGCCACCGGCGAGCGCGCCACGGTCGAGCGGATCCCCGATCAGTTCGAGCACGAGCCGGGGTTCCTCGAATACCTCGACACGCAGGGGATCCGCCCCGGCGTCACGCTCGAGATGATCGAGCAGCGTCCGGGCCTTCTGCGCGTCTCGGTGGATGGGACCTCACGTTCGATCCGCCCCGACTGCGGTCAGAAGGTGTGGATGGCGGCATGACCGAGGCGAAGATCTACGCGGCCGAGGCACAGCCCGGGTACTTCCTGGCCATCATCCCGATCCTCCCGGGCTGTGTCGCGTCGGGTAAGACTCGCGACGAAGCGGTCGCAAAGGCGCGACGTGCCTTCCACGAATACCGCGCGTTGCTCGAGGCGCACGGCGTCGCGATCGATCACTGGAAGGACATCGACCCGGACACGCTACCCGTCGGTGAGCTCGAGAGCCCGCCGCTCGTGCCCGGGGAGGATCAGCGGTTCGAGGAGCACGAGATCCGCGACTTCATCCACCAGTACGAGGCGTCGCGCGCCGCGGTGATAGCGCTCGTGACGAAGCTCAGCGCGGACCGCCTCGAACAGAAGCCGGACGACGACAGCTGGAGCGTGCGCCAGGCGCTGGAGCACATGATGACCACGGATATCGCGCTCCTATCGCGGCTCGAGAAGTGGCCCGCGGATCCGCTCAGCTCGTATCAGGCGATCCATCGCCTGATCGTCCAGCGCTTCAGCGTGATGGAGCCCGATGACTGGCGCGACCACACGATCGTGGGACGGCGCTGGACGACCAAGCGCGTGATGCGCCGACTGCTCGAGCACGAGTTCGAGCACTACCAGCACATCAAAGAGATCATCGCCGCGCTGGGTGAGCCGTCTAAGACCTGATCTCGTTCGAAACTTCGATGAGATTGCCGTCGGGATCGCGGAAGTAGAGGGAACGTAGCGGACCGCGCGCACCGGTCTTTTCGACCGGACCGAGCTCGACCTCGACCGAGCAATCGCGTAGATGTGCCGCCACCTCATCCAGCGGCGTGTCGGTCGTGAAGCAGACATCCATCGTGCCGGGCTTCGGCTGCCGCGCCTTAGGCTCGAACTCGCGGCCAGCCTGGTGAAGATTCAGTTTCTGATCGCCGAACGCGAGCGCTTGGCGTCCCTCACCGAACCAGACGGCGTTCATGCCGAGTACGCGCTGATAGAACGCGATCGTCTTGTCGATGTCAGCGACGGTGAGGACCACGTGGTCGATGCGCTGAACTCTCATCCGCGCTCGGCCCACTCGATCGCAGCCGCGGCATGGCGCTCGATCAGCCCGCGTTGGTCGGCGCGCACCTCGGGGAGCGCGTCGGGAGCGAAGCTGCGCAGTTCGAGGATCTCGCTGGTGAGCTCCGCAGACCCGCTGGTCACCCGGTAGGCGAACACGACCTCGACGCGCTCCCATCGGTACCCGGTCACGACCTCGAGCACCGGGCCGACCTCCGCGACCAGGCCGGTCTCCTCACGTATCTCGCGCGCGAGCGCATCCTCGACCCGCTCTCGCGGGTGAAGGAATCCTCCTAGGAACCGCCACTGCGGTGCGCCGAAGCGGTGGCGCGCGAGGAGCACTTTGCCCTGGTCATCGACTCCGAGCCCGGTCACACCGACGAGGAATCGGTCGTGCGCGGCGGTCATGAAACGTCGCTGCCAGCGCACGGGGAAGGCGTTGAACACCACGGCCAGAAGTCGCATGAACATCGCGACGCAAAGCCTAGCCCGCGTCTAGGGAGCGGCGATCCCCACCGACGCGATGCCGTGCGCTTTGGTCACCGGGAGCTTCTGCACGACCTGCCGCGTCTTCATGTCGATCACGTTCACCATGCCATCGACGTTCGTGGTCACGAGCATGCGGTCACCTTCGGGGTCGTACGTCGAATGGAACGGCTGCTGGCCCAGCTTTGTCTCGCCCAGGATCGCCCGCTCGCGCCAATCGACCCATAGGAGTGACGGCCCGAGGTGATCCGAAAGGACCATCACGTTGGTGTTGCTCGGGTAGTACACGCCGTCCTGGAAGACCTTGAGGGTGTGGAACGGATAGCGACCCTTGAGGTGGATCTCCTGCTTCACCGTCCTGGTCAGCGGGTCGTAGATGACCATGCGGTCGGACGGCTTGTCAAGGAAACCGGAAGAGCTCGACCACAGCTCGCTGCCGTCGGGAGTGAAGTACGCGTCGTGAACGTCGTTCACCTTTACCTTCGTGATCAGCTTGGTGTCGAGGTCGTAGACGCGCAGATGATCGGTCTCATTCGAGTTCGTGACGGTGAACCACAGCTCGTTCGGCTTCGCGGCGCTCATCGACAGGACGTGCTGCGGGACGCCGACCATGAGCGGCGGGAGCGACTTCCATGTGCCTGCCTCGAACCGCGAGATGTACGTGTCCTTCTCGTGCGCGATGAAGAGCGTCTTCGCGTCGGGCGACCAGATGATGCCGTGCGGCTGCTTGCCCGCCGGAAGACGGATGATCTCCTTCATCGCGATCGGATCGATCACTGAGGTCGTGTTCGCCATGCGGTTGTTGACCGCGACGAACTTGCCATCGGGCGAGACGGACATCTGGTGCGGCATGCGTCCGACGGGGATCTTGCCTACGAGCGCGAACGGCGCGTCGGGCGCGCCCTCGAGGACCCAGACCTGATCGGTGCTCTCCGACGCGACGAATACCCGGAGCTTCGCGTAGAGACGCGGATCGACCGTCGGCTGCGCGGTCGGCGATCGTGTGCTCGCAGGCATCGCGGTCGGGGCGGCGACATGCTCGCTCGTATCTGCTTCCGTTGGTGCTGGTGCGACCGATGCGCCCGCACACGACGCGAGCAGCACCACACCGATCGCAAGAAACCGCAAACCCCTCACGCAACCACCCCTGGATCGCGGTCACGACCGCGGCCAGCGTCAGCGTATCCGCACCGGAAAGCGAACGCCAGAAGGCCGCCAGCGTACGGCCATCGAACGGCCATGTTCAGCGCCACTATGCCCTAGGCGCGACGCCGCCTCCGCTCGCTGACCCGAATCCGGACGAGCGCGCGCTGCAGGCTCGCGCGCGCCCGCGCCTCCTCAGCGGCGGACATCGGGCCCGCCTGCAGCGCCTGCTGGGCGCGGTCGCGCGCCTCCTGCGCACGCTGCGTATCGATCTCCTCGGCCGCCTCGGCGGCCTCGGTGAGGACGATGACGCGGTCGCCGCGCACGTCCATGAAGCCGCCGAACACCGCCATGACCTCCTCGACGCCGCCCTTCTTCACGCGAAACTCGCCAGGCCCGAGCGTGGTGAGGAGCGGGGCATGGTGCGGGAGGATGCCGACGTATCCGTCGCTCGCCGGCGCGATGACCATGTCCACGTCATCTTCGTAGACGGCGCCTTCCGGCGTGACGATCTCGAGTCGGATGGGCACGGCTATGCGCTCTCCTTCGCGAGCCGCTCGCCCTTCTCGCGGGCCTGCTCGATCGTGCCGACGTTGAAGAACGCCTGCTCGGGCAGGTCGTCGTGCTTGCCCTCGAGCACCTCTTTGAAGCTGCGGACCGTGTCGGGCACCTTCACGTATACGCCGGTCAGTCCGGTGAACTGCTCGGCGACGAACATCGGTTGCGCGAGGAACCGCTGGATCTTCCGAGCGCGAGCGACGAGCAGCTTGTCATCGTCGGAGAGCTCGTCCACGCCGAGGATCGCGATGATGTCCTGCAGGTCCTTGTAGCGCTGCAGCACGCGCTGCGTCTCGCGCGCCACCTCGTAGTGCTCCTGTCCGACGATCAGCGGGTCGAGCGCGCGGCTGGTCGACGTGAGCGGGTCGACCGCGGGATACAGCGCGAGCTCGGTCAGGTAGCGCTCGAGGCGGATCGAGGCGTCGAGGTGCGCGAACGTGGTCGCCGGCGCCGGGTCGGTGTAGTCGTCCGCCGGCACGAAGACCGCCTGCAGCGACGTGATCGATCCCTTCTTCGTCGAGGTGATCCGTTCCTGCAGCTCGCCCATCTCGGTCGCGAGCGTCGGCTGATAACCGACGGCGCTCGGCATCCGGCCGAGCAGCGCCGACACCTCGGATCCGGCCTGCGTGAAGCGGAAGATGTTGTCGATGAAGATCAGGAGGTCGCGTCCCTCCTCGTCGCGGAAGTACTCGGCGATCGTGAGACCGGTGAGCGCGACGCGCAGACGCGCACCCGGCGGCTCGTTCATCTGGCCGAAGACCATCGACATCTTGTCGATGACGCCCGACTCGCGCATCTCGCCCAGGAGCTGCGTGCCCTCGCGCGAGCGCTCGCCCACGCCACAGAAGATCGAATAGCCACCGTGCTCGGCTGCGACGTTGCGGATCAGCTCCTGGATGACGATCGTCTTTCCGGTGCCGGCGCCGCCGAATACGGCGGACTTTCCACCCTTGAGGAACGGGCAGATCAGGTCGATGACCTTCATCCCCGTCTCGAAGATCTCGGCGGTCGTCGCCTGGTCGGCGAAGGACGGCGGTGCACGGTGGATCGGATCGCGTCGCTCGCCCTTCACTGGACCCTTGCCGTCGATCGGCTCGCCAACGACATTGAAGAGCCGACCGAGGGTGTCCTTTCCGACCGGCACCGTTATCGGGCCGCCGGTGTTCCTTACCTTCATACCGCGCCGCAGGCCATCGGTGGACTGCATCGCGACGGCGCGCACCCAGTTGTTCCCCAGGTGCTGCTGGACCTCCGCGGTGACGAGCTCGCCGCTCTTGTCCTCCCGTTTCACGGTGAGGGCGAAATAGATCTCCGGCAGCTCGCCTTCCTCGAACCGAACGTCGAGCACGGGTCCGATGATCTGGACGATCTCGCCCGTCCCGGTCTCTTCCCTCTTCTTGACGGGTGTCTTCACTGCCATCTTTGCTACCCCTTCAGCGCTTCGGCGCCCGAAGCAATCTCCAGCATCTCTTTGGTGATACGCGTCTGGCGCGCTTTGTTAGCGGCGAGCGTGAGATCTCCGATGATGTCGTCCGCCGCATCCGTCGCGTTGCGCATGGCGACCATCTGCGCGGAGAACTGCGAGGCCTTTGACTCGAGGATCGCCTGGTACACGGCCATCTCGATGAAGCGCGGCAGGATGGCGTCCATCACGGCCTGCGGATCCGGTTCGAACAGGTACTGGATCGGCGGCAGGTCGTCGATGTCCTCCTCCTCGGGCACGAGGGGAAGGATCCGACGGATCGTCGGCTCCTGGCGGAGCGTGTTGACGAAGCGCGTGAACGCGAGGTGGACCTCGTCGACGTTCCCGTTGGTGAACTCGTCGACCGCCACGCGAGCGATGACGTTCGTGTCGTTCGTCGTCGGTCGGTCCGGGATGCTCGGGAACTCGGCGATCACGGGAGTCCGCAGACGGCGGAGCGATCCGATGCCCTTCTTGCCGACCGCGACGTAGGCGGTCTCCGGCTGCGCCTGCGCGAACCGCAGTGCCGTCCGAAGCAGGTTCACGTTCATCGGACCCACGAGGCCGCGGTCGGTCGTGATGAGCACGACGGCGACCCTCCGGACGGGAGTTCGACGCCGCAACAGCGGGCTGACCTCGGGATCGGCGTATGGGGCAAGCTCGTTCAATACCGACCGTAGCTTCTGCTCGAACGGACGCGACGCGAGCACGGCCTCCTGCGCGCGGCGCATCTTCGACGCGGCGACGAGCTGCATCGCTCGCGTGAGCTGCTGGATGTTCTTGACCGAGCGGACGCGCCTCCGCAGGTCCCTCTCGCTGGGCATCTAGGCTCCTGCTCCTGCCTTCGTGCGGCCGGCTCCGGCTTTGCCGGCGCCGGCCGAGCCCCCTTCAACGGCCTTCTTGTCTTGCGCCTTCGGTGCAGCGGTGGCGGCGACCTTCGCGTCGTCGTAGGAGACCGTCTTTTTGAACTCATCGATCATCGCGCGCGCCTGCTTCTCGATCTCGGCGTCGAACTTCTTCTCTTTCGCGATCTTGTCCGCGAGCGGCTTGTACTGGGTCTCCATGAAGCGGTAGAGATCGCGCTCGAAGTCCTTGACCCGGTGCGCCGGAACGTCGTCGACGTAGCCGTTCGACGCGGCGAAGATGATGACGACCTCCTGCACCAGCGACAGCGGCTGGTACTGCGGCTGCTTCATGATCTCGGTGATCCGCTCGCCACGTCGGAGCTGCTGCTGGGTCTGCTTGTCGAGGTCGGAGCCGAACTGGGCGAAGGCGGCGAGCTCGCGGTACTGCGCGAGGTCGGCCTTGAGTCCCTTCACCACGGCCTTCATCGCCTTGGTCTGCGCGTCGCCGCCGACGCGGGAGACTGACAGACCGCTGTTCATGGCCGGACGGATGCCCTGGTTGAAGAGGTCGGTCTCGAGGTAGATCTGGCCGTCGGTGATCGAGATGACGTTCGTGGGGATGTAGGCGGAGATGTCGTTCGCCTGCGTCTCGATCAGCGGCAGCGCGGTGAGCGAGCCGCCGCCGTTCTCTTTATTGAGGCGCGCGGCGCGCTCCAGGAGGCGCGAGTGCAGGTAGAAGACGTCTCCGGGATACGCCTCGCGGCCGGGCGGGCGCCGCGTGAGCAGCGAGACCTGCCGGTACGCCCAGGCGTGCTTCGTCAGGTCGTCGTAGACCACGAGAGCGTCCTGTCCCTTGTCGCGGAAGTACTCGCCCATCGCGCAGCCCGCGAACGGCGCGAGGTATTGGATGGGCGCCGGGTCGGACGCACCGGCGATGACGACGATCGTGTGATCCATCGCGCCGTGCTCCTCGAGCGTCGCGACTATCTTCGCGACCGACGAGTCCTTCTGTCCGATCGCGACGTAGATGCAGATCAGGTCCTGGCCCTTCTGGTTGATGATCGTGTCGATCGCGACGGCGGTCTTGCCCGTCTGACGGTCGCCGATGATGAGCTCGCGCTGGCCACGGCCGATCGGCGTGATCGCGTCGATCACCTTGACGCCGGTCTGCACGGGCGTGTCGACGTTCTGCCGCATCATCACGCCTGGGGCGACAACGTCGACCGGGCGGAACTCCTTCGTGTCGATCGGGCCCTTTCCGTCGAGCGGTCGCGCGAGCGGATCCACGACACGACCGACGAGCTGCTGCCCCACCGCGGTCTCGACGATGCGGCCGGTCGTCCGGACCTCGCCGCCCTCCGCGATACCGGTGTAGTCGCCGAGGATGATCGCGCTCACGGTGTCCTCTTCGAGGTTGAACGCGAGGCCGAAGACGTTGTTGCCGAAGTCGAGCAACTCCGAAGCGAGGCAGGCAGCGAGCCCGTGGATGCGCGCGATGCCATCGCCGATCTCCACCACGGTGCCGACGTCGACCGATTCGGACCGCCCTTCGAACTTCTGGATCTGCGCCTTGATGATGTCGGTGATCTCCGACGTCGTCGCCACGGTGTTCTCCCTCTAGCGCGCGAGCTCGCGCTCAAGCTCGGCCAGCTGTGCTTTCAGTGATGAGTCGATGAGCCGGTCGCCGATCTGAACCTTGGCGCCACCGATGAGCGACTCGTCGACGGCGAATGTCGCGAGGATCTTCTTGCCGCTCGAGCGCTCCAGGCGCCCGACGAGTTCCTCGCGCTCGCGGGTGCTCAGCTCCGTCGCCGTCGTGATCCTTCCCTTGACGATCCCGGCGCGCCGCTCGACCAGGTCGGAGTACGCGACCGCGATCTGCGGGAACAACGCGATGCGCTCGCGCTCCAGCAAGAGACCCAGCAGCGAGCGGATCGGCTTCGGCTCGCCGGCGGTCGCGGACTCGATCGCCGCCTGCCGCGCCCGCAGTGGGACGCCGGGATTGCGAAGCGCGCGCAGGATCTCGCCACCCAGCGCTTGACGCAGACGCTCGAACGAGGCGGCGAATTCTTGCTCCGCCTTCTCCGCCGTCGCGATCTGAAGGAGCGCCTCGGCATAGCGTCGCGCCGACGAGCCGGAGAGTGCCATCAGTTCTGCTTCAGCTCCGCGCCCGCCTCGTCCAGCGACCGCTCGATGAGCGCGCGGTGCTGGTCGGCACTGATCTCGCGACCGAGGATGCGGCTCGCCGCGAGCACGACCATCGACGCGACCTCGGTGCGCAGCTGTGCGAGCGCCTGATCGTGGAGGTGCTGCGCGTCCGCGCGACCCTTTTCACGGATGCGATCGGCTTCCGCCTTCGCCTGCGTGCGGATGTCGGCCGAGGCAGCCTCAGCGGCCTTCGTCGTGCGCTCGGCGATCGCGGCCGCTTCGCGACGCGCCTCTCCCAGGATCTTCTCGACCTCTTGCTTCAGCTGTTCGCGCTCGCGTCGCGCGGCTTCCGTGAGCTCGAGCCCCTCGCGGATCTTCGCGGCGCGCCGATCAAGCGTCGACATGATCGGCCCCCACATGAAGCGGCGGAGCAGGTACAGGAGAACGAGGAAGTTGACGATCGAGACGAGCACCCAGAACGGGTGCACGACGAGCGCGGTGGGCGATTCCTCCGCCAGAAGTGGAGCGAAGAGCATCGCTTAGAGGGCCTTGCCCTGAAGAAGGAACGCGATGACGAACGAGAAGATGCCCAGCGACTCCGCGAAGACGACGATGATGATGCCGTTGGTGCGGATCGCGTTCGCGGCGTCGGGGTTGCGTCCCGTTGCCTCCGCGACCTTCGAACCCGCGATGCCGATGCCGAGTCCGGCCCCCAGGGCCCCGAAACCGATCGCGATGCCGGCGCCAAGCCAAGCCAAGCTCATGGTTTTTCCTCCTCGCGAATTAGGCCGCGTGGGCTGCTTCGAGCTCCGGAACGTGTGACGCTTCGGGATGGGCTGCTTCGTGCTCCTCACCACCGTGAGACTCGAGCGCAAGGATGATGTAGAGCAGCACGAGGAACGCGAACACGAACGCCTGGATGAATCCGATGAACAGCTCGAGCCCGATGAACGGAAGCACGAAGCTGGGAACGAACAGGAGCGCCGAGAGGACCGAGAGAACGATCTCGCCGCCCCAGATGTTGCCCCAGAGTCGGAGCGTCAGCGTGAGGATGCGGAACAGCTCGCTGAAGAACTCGATCGGGCCGACGAAGACGAGCATGACCACGCCGACGAGCGGCCCCTCTTTGAACGCCGGGATGTTGACCCAGCGCGTGAAGTAACCGAGCCCGTTCTGCTGGATCCCGGCCCACTGGTACCAAACGAAGCCCGTCAGGGCGAGGCCGAGGTTGGTGTGGTAGTCGGCGGTCGGCGAGTGGAGCAGCTCGATCTGACCGACGAGCGGGATGATGCCGAGCCAGTTCGAGAAGAGCGCGAACAGGAACAGAGTCCCAAAGAGTGGCAGGAAGCGCACGACCGCGGGCCCGCCGGCGTCCTTCATGAAGTCGACGAGCGCCTGGACGATGAGCTCGATGAACCCCTGGAAGCGTCCCGGCACTTCGCTGACCGCACGCGAGGCGACGACGCCGAGCACGACGAGGACGACCATCACGAGCCAGGCGGTGAAGATCGAGTTCGAGATCGAGATGTCGTTCCAGATCGAGATCACGCCGCCCGCAGAGGGAGCCGCTTCTCCACCGAGGTGGATGAGCGGCGTCCCCGCCTGCTCGGCGACATGGATGTCCGCCTGCGTGGGCGGCCAGTTCGGAAGGTTGCCCGTCAGCGCCGCGCCGATCACGGCGACGGCGTTCAGGAGCAGCACGATGCCCAGGACCTGCCTCACTCGCTCTCCTCGCCCGACTCTTTCTTCTGCTCTCGCTCTTGGATCTCGCGCTCCCAGCGCCGCCCCGCCTCACGCGCCGCATCACTGGTCGGCGGCGTCGGATTCCGCGCGATGTAACGCTTGATGATGAAGAACATCCCCAGACCCGCGACCGCCAGACCCACCAGGATCGCCACGAGCCCCAGCGTTGGGGCGGTCCCGAACTGCTCGTCCAGCTTCTGCCCCACGTACGCCGCGATGAGCAGCGGCCCTCCCACGACCACCGCGACCTGGAAGCCCATGGAAAGGAGATCGCCGCCGTAGCTGCCGGAGTCCCGCTGGGGCAATGCAGGGACAGGTTAGCGGCTAGAGCCACCCCTTGCGTCGGAAGTAGAGCGCGGTGCCTGCGGCCACGGCGAGCATGAAGATCAGCGACGCGAAGAACAGCGGTTCGCTGTCGTACGGGATGAATTTCCAGTTCTGCCCGAAGAAACCCGTGACCACAGTGAGCACCAGCAAGACGGTCGCTACGCTCGTGAGGACCTTCACGACCTCGTTCAGCCGGTTGGACACCGACGCCAGATGCGCGTCGATGACGTTCGAGGTCAGCTCGCGGAACGTGTCGATCTCGTCGGTCACGCGCGAGATGTGGTCGTACACGTCCTGGAAGTACGCGCGGCGCCCGGTCTCGCGCAGCTCGCGGATGTCGCCGCGCACGAGGACGGTCAGGACATCCCGCTCCGGCGCGATGAGGTGGCGGATCCGCACCAGGTCACGCTTGAGCACGAACAGCTCCCGGATCGAGGTGTCGTAATCGGGCGCCTCGCCGCCGACGACCATCGACTCGAGGAGCTCGACGCGATCGCCGAGCGCGTCCACGATCTTGAAGTACTGGTCGACGATGGTGTCGAGGAGCGCGTGGAGGAGGAGCCCCGTGGTCGCCAGCTTTCCCTCGCGGAAGCGCTTCTCGACGGCGGCGCGCGCGGTGAAGTCGCCCTCGTGCACCGTGACGATCGCGTTCTGCGACATGAAGATCGAGATCTCGACCTCGCGCACCACGCCGGGCGACGGCTCCTCGAGCGCGTAGAAGACGATGAAGTAGTGGTCGTCGTACTGGTCGATCTTCGGCCGCTCGTGCCGCTGCTGCGCGTCCTCTACCGCGAGCGGGTGCAGATTGAGCTCCTTCGCGGCGAGCTCGAAGTCGTGGCTCTTTGGATCGCTGATGTCGAGCCAGCACGGGCGGTCGCGGAGCTCGGAAAGCTCCTCGGGCGGCCGTTCGCTGGTCTGGTTCGCTTCCTTGACGAGCAAACGCGCAGGCATGATCGAAGGCTAAACCCGCGGGCTAACTGGCGAAGCGCCTGACCACTTTCAGGAACTCAGGCCCGTCGAACGGCTTGCACAGGAAGGCTTCGGCGTTGCAGCGGTCGGCCTCGTGCTTCGGATCGATGGCACCGGTGAGGATCACGAGCGGAACTCGCCGAAGCGCCATCCGGAGCTCGCGCGCGAAGGCCGGTCCGTCCACTCCGGGCATCTGGATGTCGAGCACGACGACCGCGGGAGGATCGATCTGGATCACGCGCATTGCCTCTTCCCCGTCTCGTGCCTCAACGACACGGAATCCGTCCTCGGTGAGGACGGCGCGCTCCGCCGCGCGCGTCGCCGCATCGTCGTCGACGACGAGGACCGGACGCGCAAATCGTTGACCAAGCATGGGGACTCACCTAGCACAACGCGTACCGCGGTTCAGCCTTCTTAGACTCGCTGCGTGGCCCAGCCCGGCGGCCTTCGCGCCATCGAAGAGGTGGTGCCCAGACTCGGCGCGAAAGCGGGTTTCCCAGCCCTACGTATCGGCCACGTGACGAAGTACGACCGGCCGCTCGAGCACCTGACCGGGCAGCTCGATATCGCTCCGCTGAAGCTGCCACTCCGCGCGCGCGATGGACGCTACGGTCTGGTGCTCTGCTTCTCACTCGATGAGGTCGACCCACCCAGGCTGGCGCGCGAGCTCGTTCGCGTCACCCATCCCGACGGAACGATCTGGGTCGTGGTGTGGAAGAAGGATCATCTTCCGCCGGGTGTCCTGTCGTGGGACGAGGCGCAGCGGGTGATGCTCACGACGGCCTGGGTCGATAACAAGATCCTGTCGCTCGGCGAGCAGGTCTACGCGACCCGTTACGTCCGCCGGCGCCGGCCGGCGAAGGTCTAGCCGTGGAACCGCCAGCCCGCCCTCAGCGTCGCATGAGTGTGCGTCTGCCAGGGCTCGTTCTCGCGCTGGCGCTCGCCGCATGTGGCGGCGGGCTCGCCTCGCCGACCCCGTCGCCGACACCACCGCCGCAGCCGCTCACGGTGCCCCAGATGAAGTACGCGGTGACGGACCAGCTGGGCCGGCCATGGTTCTGCGACCCCGACTTCTTCCCGGTCGGGCGCGGCGATGAGGGTCAACGCGCGCAGGAGAAACTGCCAGAGATACAGAAGGATGCCGGCACGTTCAGCGCGATCGTTGCGCATCTCAAGCTGTCGCCGGCGCCCCCGTATATGGCGGACCAAACGCTCGCGATCTACCGCGAGTGGAAGACGCTGAACGCGATACAGCTGCAGCCCGGGTCATTCGGATCTCCCAGCACGCTCCAGGACTGGACCTTCGCGTACCTCGCGATGAGGAACACCGGCGGCGGCGAGCGCGTCGAGGGTCGCGTGACCGCGGACGGGCGCATCACCGTCACGGCTCGCCAGCAGTCCGGACCACCGCCGTGCCCGATCTGCCTTGCGGTCGGGACGCACATCGCGACACCGAGCGGTGAGATCGCCGTGCAGGACCTGCGCGTCGGGGACGTTGTCTGGACGCCCGACCCCAGTGGAACGCGAGTTCCCGCACCGCTCGTGGCAATCGGGAGCACGCCGGTGCCAGGAACGCACATCGTGGTCCGCCTCGCGCTGGACGACGGGCGCATCGTCTATGTCTCGCCGGGTCACCCGACCGCCGACGGGCGTCACATCGGCGACCTCGCCGTGGGCGACATGCTCGATGGCGCGCGGATCGCGAGCGTCGACCGGGTTGCCTACGCGGGGGGTGCGACCTACGACGTCCTCCCGGCTGGCGCGACGGGCGCCTACTGGGCGAACGGCGTGCTACTTGGGAGCACGCTCCGCTAGGTCTCGAGGAGCTCCCGCGTCAGGAACTTCACGATCCGGCTGTAAGCGTCCTCGGCGTTCGCGCGCTTCGTGAAGCCGTGGCCCTCGCCGGGATACACGACGTATTCGACACGACGGCCAAGTGTGCGCAAACGCTCGACGACCTGATCCGATTCTTCCTGCGGCACGCGCGGGTCGTTCTCGCCCTGGAGGATGAGCATCGGGCAGCGCACGTTCTCGATGTGCGTGATCGGTGAGCGCTCGATGAGCTTCTCGCGGTCCCGTTCGACGTCGCCGATCCAGCGCGCGAGAAATCGACGCCAGTTCGGTTGCGCGTTCTCGATCATGGTGATGAGATTCGCGACCCCGAAGACATCGACCGCGCAGCGCCACAGGTCGGGGATCCGCGTGACACACATGAGCGTCGCGAATCCCCCGTACGAGCCTCCGTAGACAGCAAGGCGCTTCTGATCGAAGTCCGACTGCGTCGTCATCCACTCGGAGACCGCGCGGAGGTCGCGCAGATCTATCCCGCCCCAGTCCTTGTGGATCGCGGCCTGCCACGCGCGACCGTAGCCGGTCGAGCCGTGGATGTTCGGGACGACGAGCGCGATCCCGTTGTGCACGAGCGCAGCGAGATGCGTCAGATGCGCCGAGAACGCTGGACGCGACTGGCCCTCGGGTCCGCCGTGTGGATACAGGACCGCGGGCACGGGTCCGCGCGCGCCGCGCGGCCGGTATACGAAGCACGGGATGTCGCCGTCGGCCGCCGGGATGCGGATGAGCTCCGGCTCGACGAGCTCGGTGGCCGGCACGCCGAACGTCGTCGTGAGTGCGACGCGTGCCTCGCCGCTCGCTATGTCGAGCGTCCACACCTGCCACGGCTCGGTCGCCGAGATCCGCGCGAACGCCGCGCGCGTTCCGTCGGCGCTGAGCACCAGATCCTCACAGACTCCATGCAGGTCGCGCTCGCGGATCGGACCGCCGCCCTGCCGCCAGCGCAGGCGCGAATAGCCGTCCTCGTTCACCGACCAGATCTGCACGCGTCCGTCGACCGATGACGCCGCGAGCTCGACGTCCCACTTCGGTTGGTCGACGGCATCGCGTCGCCCACTCGCCGGATCGAGCGCTGCGAGCCAGAGGTGGTCGCTCTTCAGATCGGTGATCTCGAGCACGCGTCCATCGCTGAGCCATCCCGCGGGGATGTGCTGCACGTCCTCTTGCTGTGGCGTGATCTCGCGAGGCTCCCCGGTGACCGGATCGACGAGGAGGAGCTCCTGCGTCGTGTTGTCGAGCACCCGCATCACGAGGAGGCGCGTGCCGTCGGGCGACCACCCGCCGGCGACATGCCACGCCGCGCCGGTGATGAGCTGTCGCTCCGAACCCGTATCGAGGTCAGCGATCACGATGTCCATATCGGTCGCGATGCGCGAGTTGCTCGAGAACGCGACGCGCCGTCCATCGGGCGAGGCGGCGTTCCACGAGAGCAGTCGCTGCACCTTGCCCGCGGGATCGACGGAGACCGGTGCGACCGGGCCATCTGGGTGGCGGACGTACACCTGGTGGAGCTCGGTGCCGCCGCGATCGGCCGCCGCGAGCAGCTCACCGCTCGCGCTCCAGCAGAGGCTGCGGACGGCGTGCTCGGGGATGGTGACGGCGCGCTGCGCGGTACCGCCGGTCGCCGGAAGCGTCCAGGCCTCGTAGGTGCCGGCACCTTGATCGGATACGACCGCGAGCGTCCGAGCGTCCGGTGACAGCGCTAACACGGACCTGCAGGCGAAGCGGCGTGTTGTGTGGGGCACACTCGCGAGCCGATCGTGCGGGTGGAAGTCCGAGAGCGGTCGGTTTGGCACCGCGGGCTACGGTACCGCTGTCATCGGATCGGCGCGAAGTGCGCGACGCGGAGAGCGTCCAAGCGACCGTGCACCCGGTACACCGTGCTCAGAAGAAACGCACGGAGGGACGGTAGTGGCGCTCCGAACGACGACACTCCGAACGCAGCCGCAGCTCCGCTGGTGGACCGTATTCGGACCGCTTCGCCTCGCCGCGCTCCAACGCTCGCCGTACTCGTTCGGAGCGCCGGGAACCGATCCGGTCGCACGCGTTCAAGGACGACCCGAACTTCTGGCTCCGGTCGCTCTAGCGGCGGGCGAGCAGCTCCGAGAGATCGCGCGCGTTGTTCACGGCCTTATCGCCGTAGCAGTTGTTCATCAGCAGGTGGATCTCCTCGGATGCCTCTTCCATCCGCTTGATCTTCGGTAGCCACTCCTCGAGCTCGCTCTTCTTATAGGAGTAGTCGAACCGCTCGGCGGCGGTGAGACCCCCTTTCTTCCAGTTCTCGGCGTTGCGTCCGTGGAAGCGGACGACGGCGAGCGGCGCGGTCACCGCGTCCACCGGCGGGATGCTCGAGGGAAAGCCCTGTGGCTCGTCCACGGCGACGTAGCTGAGGCCGCTGTCGCGCAGGAAGGCCAGCGTCTCGTCGCGGTTGCGCTCCTCCATCCACAACCGGTTGCGGAACTCGACGGCGAGGCGGTCGTCGGGCAGGAGCTCACGAGCGCGGAGGATCTCGCTCTTGTTCTTGCCGGTGATCGTGAACCAGTCGGGGTACTGGAGGAGGATCGCGCCGAGCTTCCCCGCCTTGCGCAGTGGCTCGAGGGCCACCCAGAAACGCGCGTGGATCTCGTCGATGATCTCTTTCGGAAGATCCTTCGGATAGACGCGCCGCTTCTCGCGGGTCTCTGCCGGCAGCGACTCGCGTAGGTCCTTTGGCAGTCTCTTCGGGTCCGTCGGATGCGTGGTGATCGTGGCGAACGCCTTGAAGTTCATCGTGAAGTTGTCGGGCGTGCGCTCGAGCCAGAGCTGAGCCTGCTTCTGATCGGGCAGCGCGTAATAGGACGCGTCGTTTTCCACAAGCGGGAAACGCTCGGCGTAGAACCGCAGTCGCTCGTCGGCCTTCTTGGCAACGTTGTCCGGATACCAGCCGGATTCAAGAAGAGTTGGGTCCGTCCATGAACAAGTACCAATAAGGACGCGCTTCTTCGCCACTAGGAAAGTGTGCGCGGTCCGAGGCGTGCGCGGCTCAGGGCGGGGCGGCACTCCCTCGAGCGAGCGTCTGCGCCCAGCCGGCCCGAACGCGGCGCGCTCCGTGAGTAGCGGGCCGGCGTAGCCAGCAGCGAGCGAGAGGAGTGCCGCCCCGCCTGAGGCCGCGTCAGCGAGCGGCGCGCGCGGAAAGGGTGACGCTAGAAGCGGTCGGCCTCTTCGGCGTACAGGGTCGGATCCAACTCTTTCGCTTTCGGTGCGCGCTGAGCGAGCGCGACGACAGTCACGCCGAAGAGGACGACGAGTCCCATGAACGTGATCGCTTGCGTCCGTCCGCTGGTCACGAACGCCAGGACTCCGAGCACGATCGTGACCCCGTAGATCAGGAGCACGGCTTGGGCGTGCGAGAGACCAACGTCGAGCAGGCGGTGATGGAAGTGCCCACGATCCGG
>DATDEH010000005.1 GCA_036523395.1 Candidatus Limnocylindria bacterium
CGCGAGAAGACCAGCGACGACCGTTGCGAGCACGCCCGACACGCCGATGCTCTCCGCCCCAAGGTAGGCCGCGTATGGCGCGAGCAGCGTGATCGTGACCGCGATCGCGGTGTCGCGGATGTTGGCGAGCAGCCACTCGCCTGCGAATCCAACGACGAGGCCAACTGCGATGCCACCGATGAGGACCACGACGAATGACAGACCGGCGTCGAGAAGTGAGAACGTCCCGGCGGCGACGGCCACGACCGCGAATCGGTAGATGACCAGCGCGGTCGCGTCATTCACCAGGCTCTCGCCCTCGAGGATCGTCACGATGCGCCGCGGCACGCCGACGCGTTGGAAGATCGCGGTCGCGGCTACGGCGTCCGGTGGCGAGACGATCGCGCCGAGCGCGAACGCGCCCGCCCAGCCGAGCGACGGGACCAGCCAGTGCGCGACCACCGCGACGACCGCCGCGGTGAAGATGACCAGACCGAACGCGAGGGTCAAGATCGGCCGGAGATTCGCCTTGAACTCGCGGATCGACGTGAAGTACCCACCGGCGAACAACAGCGGCGGTAGGAAGACGAAGAAGACAAGATCCGGCGGCAGCTCGAAGCCAGGGAGACTCGGGATGGCGCTCAGCACGAGCCCGCCGAGGACCATCACGATCGGATACGGGACCGTGAGTCGGCGCGCGACGACCGTGAGCGCGGTGACGAGGACGAGCAGCAGGAGGACGAGCTCGATGTCGCGCATCGCTACTGGTGCTCGTACGCCTTCTGCAGTCGCTCAGCGACCTGCTGCAGCCAGCGGAGCTCCGTGAGGCCGGCCCGCGCGACGACCATGCCACGCGTGAACGCCAGCCACGGCTTCAGGGTTCCGGCGACGAGGCCGAGCCATGTCGCGCTCGTCGCGTCGACCTTCGGACCCTTGCCCTTGATGTCGGCCGCCTCCGCGTGCAGACGTCCGTCGCCCGCCTGGAACTCGATCGCCTCCTGCGTGTCGGTGAAGCGCAGCAGCGCGCGGCCGGCGCGCACGTCCTTGAGGTTCGCGATGACACGCTCGTCCTCGGCGGCCGCGGCGAGGATCGCGAGCACCGCGTCGCGCACGTTGAGCGGGTTCGGCGGCGACGTCGACGCGACGCGCGCCGCCTGGATCGCCTCCTCGAGCTTCGTCACGCGAGCTTCATGTCGCTGCGCACGCTCACCGGGACCTCCGTGCCGCGATCGCGAAGAACAAAGAACGCGGCGGCGCCGATCATGGCGCCGTTGTCGGTGCAGAGCCGCGGCGGCGGCACGCGCAGCGGATGACCGATGCGCTTCTGGATCTCGGCGCGCAGCGCGAGGTTCGCCGCGACGCCACCGCCCAGGAGCACCGTTTCGACCGCGTGCTCCGCGGCGGCGCGCGCTGTCTTCTCGGCCAGGATCTCGGTGATCGCCTTCTGGAAGGATGCCGCCACGTCGGCGACCGGCAGGGCGCCCTTCGCTTCGAGCGAGCGCACCAGCCGGAGCACCGCGGTCTTGAGCCCGGAGAACGAGAAGTCGTAGCCGGAGAGCGCGGCGCGCGGCAGCGGGAACGCGTTCGGGTCGCCCTCACGCGCTGCGCGCTCGACCAGGGGTCCACCGGGGAAGCCGAGACCGAGGAGGCGCGCGACCTTGTCGAACGCCTCGCCAGCGGCGTCGTCGATCGTTCGGCCCAGCGGCCGGAAGCGGCGGTGTCCTTCCATCAGCACGAGGTCGCTGTGCGCGCCGCTCACGATGAGCACGACCGCCGGGATCTCCGGCTCCGGCGTCGGCGAGTCACCCTCGTACAGCCAGTTCGCGTAGACGTGGCCCTCGAGATGATTCACGCCGATGAACGGCAGGCCCGCCGCGAGCGCAAGACCGCGCCCGTAGTTCGCGCCGACAAGCAGGCAGCCGACGAGTCCCGGCCCCACCGTCGCCGCCACCGCATCGACCGCGCGGAGCTCGATGCCCGCCTCGTTCAGCGCCTGCTGCGTGATGCCGTCGAGCGCGCGCAGATGCTCGCGCGCCGCGACCTCGGGGACGATGCCGCCGGTGTCCTGGTGGGCGAGCTGCGACGCGACGATGTTCGAGATGATGTGCCGGCCGTCGTCGACGACCGCGACGCCGGTCTCGTCGCACGACGTCTCGATCGCGAGGATGCGCATGACTACTTCTCTTCTAGTTCGGAGCGCAGCTTCGCGAGGCGATCGCGCACCGAGCGGTCGCGCAGTCGCTCGGTCCACATGATGATCGCGTCCTCGTTGTTGTCGCTGTAGTAGCGACGGCGGATCCCGGCGGCATGGAAACCGTACTTCTCGTAAAGGCGCTGCGCCGGGAAGTTCGATGCGCGCACCTCGAGCGTCAGCCACTCGGCCTTCAGGTCGGTGGCCATCTCGAAGAGACGTACGAGCATCCGCTCGCCGATCTTGCGCCGACGTCGCTCGGGGATCACGGCGAAGGTCGTGATGTGCGCCTCGTCGAGCGCGAGCCAGAGACCGGCGTAGGCGATGATGCGATCGCCCTCACGCGCGACGATGTAGTGCGCGTTCTTGTTCTGCGTGAGCTCGTGCTTGAACGCGTTCGCCGGCCACGGGACCGGGAACGACGCGTTCTCGACCAGCTGCACCGCCGGGATGTCGTCGGCGGTCATGTCCTCGATGACGATCGGGAAGGTGGCGACCATCTCTCTAGTGTCGCTTGGGAAGGCCGAGAGCGACATCGTCGGTCGGCGGCGGCGCGAACGGCTGGTCGAACGAGGTGCGGATCGACGGCTGCTTCACGTAGATCGGCTCGATCTCGCCGAGCTTCGCCTGCCCCGTCGTTTCGAGGGCGAGCCAACCAAGCTCGGCCAGGTAACCGGCGCGGCGCATCCGCGACGCCGGCGACGCGAACAACGCCTTCGGGCCGAGCAGGTCGCGCAGCGTCTGCTCGGCCTCGCCGTCGATCTCCCCGACGAAGAGCGTATGGGTGCCGATCTGGCGGCACAGCTCGGGCAGCGCGGCGGCGATGAACGGCGACCGGCGCTGCCACTTGCGATTCCGCTCCTGATAGAACGCGGCGTAGAACTCGCCGCGTCCGGCAGGCAGGAGCGGGCAGGTGCGCTGCTTCGACGCGGCATGCGGGTACGCCAGCACGTCGAGGGTCGAGATGCCGACCATCGCCGCGCCCGCGCCACGGGCGATGCCCTGCGCCGCCGCGATCGCGATGCGCAGTCCGGTGAACGAGCCCGGTCCCGTCGCGACGGCGACCTTGTCGATCGACGCGAGCGTGATGCGCGTGCGTGCGAGCAGGCGCTCGATGGTCGGAAAGAGCTCGTCCGCATGCCGGCGCTGTGCGTGCCAGGTCTCCTCGGCCAGGACGTCGCGGCCGTCATAGAGTGCGACCGAGGCCCACTCGGTCGACGTATCAAGCGCCAAGAGAGTCACGGAAGCCCTCCAGGAGCTCGGCCGACCGCGGACCGGTGGCACGCAGCGCGACCGACCGCTTCGTATCGGCGATGTGCCCGAGATGGACGTCGAGACGATCGAGCGGAAGCGCTTCGCCCGCGCGGTCCGGCCACTCGATGACGGTCATGCCACCGGCGTCGAGCGTCTCCTCCCAGCCGGTCGTCCCGAGATCCTTGCCCTCGAGCCGGTACAGATCGAGATGGAAGAGTGGAAGTCGGCCGCCGAAGTGTTCGTGCAGGATCACGAACGTCGGACTCGAGACCTCGGACGCGTCCAGCCCGAGCCCGGTCGCGATCCCCTTCGCGAGGACGGTCTTACCCGCCCCGAGCTCGCCCCACAGCGCGACGACATCGCCCGGACGCGCGAGGCGCGCGAGTCGCTCGCCGACGCGCTCGGTGTGAAGAGATGAGTGGCTCACGAGCTCCACTGCCGGAGCATCGCTACGCGGGACGCCCGTCGGTCGCTCCGCGCTCGAATTTACGGCGCTCAAGAACGAGGCGAATGGTAAGCCCGAGGAACGATCCAAAGAGCGCCGCCCACACGAGCAGCCAGCCATCTCGCGGCGGGATGCCGAGGAAGTCGAGCGGACCGAACGGCAGCTGCAATGCCCACGCCGCGAGCGGGATCGCGGCGAGAAGTCCGGCGATCGTGCGCCGCCGTTCGAGCCGCCTCCGATCCTCGGCGTACTTCGTGCGTCGACGCTCTTCCTCTTTGACGACGCGCTTCGGCACTGCCGCCGTCTCGGTCCGAACAGGTGTATGCGCGCCACGATCGGCGCGGCGTTCGCGCCGGCGCTTTCTCCCCACCGCGGAAGACTAGTGTCCCGCCTGCTGCACTAGGTCTGGGGCGTGCGGGGTGCGTCGAACGCGAGCACGTTGGCGACCGGCACCGGACCCCCGTCCGTGCTCACGGCGTCGGCCTCGATCTCGCTCGCGAAGCGGGTCACGCCGGCCATCACAAGATGCTCGTCCATCGGCCGCGCGCCGAGCCAGTCGTCGGAGAGCGCGAGCGAGGGCGCGCCCTGCGCGAAGTCGCCCGCGTTCTCGGGCGCGAACACGAAGAGCCGCGCGGACGCCGTGTGCACGGCGGCGCGGGCACCGACGAGCGCGACGAGCGGTGCGAAGACCTCGCGCGGGAGCGGAGCGACGCCGAAGCCGATGAGGCAGAGCACCGTCGGCGCCTCGGGACCGGTAGTAGCGCCCGACGCCGTCGCCTCCTCGCCGTACACGACGCGCAGGCCACCGGCGGGCGCCGCGCCGGCCACGACCGCCGCGACGCCGCAGGCATGCGCGCGCGTGATCGACTCCGCCGTCGCGCGAGCGCCGCCGATGAGGATGCGGCCCTGCATCCGGACGTCGATCCGCGACGGGTGCAGCTCGGCGGCGGGCCCATCGACCGCGAGCGCGATCTCGCCGACCGCATCGGGGCCGTACCCAGCGACGCCCTGCAGCGCCCACGCCGAGCCCTCGACGGTGACGCAGCCGTCGTCCGAGCGCGCGATCGCTCCGTCGAGCGTGGACCGCACGACCCAGCGCCCGACGACCGGCGCGATGTGGAGATCCCCGTCGGCGCGCTGATGGATCAGGCGGCCCGCGATCGGGGACGAGACCGCGCGCGCGAAGCGGCGGCCGGTGCGCGCGATGACCGTGTGCCGCTCCACATCACCGCCCACAGGCACGCGCATGACGCGCGTCAGATCTTCGGGCGTGACGCCGAGACGGCGCGCACCGGAAACGCGCACCGGTGTTCCGTAGGTCGTACCCGCGGCGAGGATGTCGCCGGCGCGCACCTCCTGCCCCTCGGCTGCGCGCTCGCTCGCGCCGAGCGGCAGCGGATGGTCAGCGGACCAGCGCCAGTACTTCCACGGCATCAGCGCGCCTCGGCCGGAAGGACATCGAGCGCCGAGTTCCAGCGCGCGAGGGTCGGGATCCGTTCCGCATCGCGCGGCGGGAGCGAGAGCGGGCGGCCGCGCGCGTCGATGACCACGCCCAGCTCCAAATGCTCCGCGCGCGGACGCACGGTCGTGCCCGGCATGACGATCTCCACTACGCCCTTGGTCGGAACGAGGATGAACGAGCCGCGCGCGACGCGCTCCTCGACGACGCCATTCGAATCCGTGATGCGCACGACGGCGGAGCGCCGCGGCCACATCTCGGCAACGATCGCGATGGGATCGATCGTCGGGAGCGTTGCGACCCTGCCGCGCGCGGCGAGAGCGCCCGCGGCGACGAGCGCGTCGCCCGGCGCGCGCGACACGAGCATCGGTCCGGTCGCGCCGAAAACGTCCATCGCGACCATGAGCGACTGCGCAGCGCGCGGGAGCTGCGCGAGGCGACCGGTCAGCACGACCAGCGGCGCGGCCCACGCCGCCTCGAGCGACAAGCCAGCGTGCTCGGCATCCGCAAGCACGTGTGCGATGGCTTCGCGTGCGAGCGCCATCTCGAGCGAGAGCGCCAGTACCGACGCGGGTATCGCGTCGGGCCAGCGCGCACGGTTGAACACGCGCTCGAGGAGCGCGGGTGCCTCGACCGCGCGCGGGATCCACCGGCGCACGCGATCGAGACCGGCGCGCGCGACGACGCGGTCCGCGGCGGCGCCGACGCCGAGGCGCTCGTGAATGCCGACGACCGCACCGTCCGGTCGCGCGTGGATGACCGAGGTCGCGCCGCCGGTCACGTCGAGGAGAACGACGTCGGCCTTGGCCTCGACGGCCATCGCGCGCGCCGCGGCTTCGAGCGCCTCGTCGCGCAGCACGACATCGCCCTGCGCGCGGCGACGCAGCGCGCGGAGGCGCGCCACCAAGGCCTCGCGTCCCGCGGGCGTGCGCACGTCGGGCAGCGACTCGATCGTGTTCGCCGGACACGACGCGGCGATCCGCTCCCGGATCCGTTCGTCGGCCGAGACGAGCATGTGCGGCACCGGGCGCTGCTGCGCGCAACCGAAGCGCAATGCTTCGGCAAGCTCCACCAGGCCGTCGGCGTCGCGGCGGTCGGTCGCGAGAGCGACGACGAGGTCGGGGTGCGCGTCGCGGAGGAACTCGCCGCGTTCGACGAAGGTGCGTCCGTCGTGCGTTCCTACGAGCGCGACGAGCGACGCATTGCCGGCGAGCGCGCCGAATGCCATGGCGCGCGCGAGCTGCGGATCGCGGCCCAGGAGCGCCGCGACGCGCACGGCGTCGCCCGGGATCACGCGAAGGACCGTACCGTCAGCGGCGCCGGGAGGGATGCGCTCTGTCCGCGCCTCGTGCGCGATCTCGACCGAAGCGACGAGCTCGGTCGAGGTGGTCACGCTGCGGTGACCGGTGTGCGTTTCACCGCGGCGATGAAGGCGTCGAAGATCCTGATGGCGGCGGCGGCTACCTGCGCGGTGCGCTCGGGATGCCACTGCACCGCGACGACCCAGCGGTGCGCGGGCGCTTCGAGCGCCTCGATGAGCTCGCCGACGTGCGCGGTGGCCACGAGGTCCGACGCGAGGCGGTCGGACGTCACGACCTGATGGTGACTCGAGTTGACGATGAAGGGCTCGCCTCCGCAGGCCGCGGCCAGCTTGGATCCGGGCTCCGCGGTGACGACGTGGCGCACCGTCTCCGCGCCGGCCGGATCATCCGCGACGGGCGCGCCGAGGGGTGGGTACTTCGGCGAATGGCCGAGGTGGTGCTGCTCCAGCGACCCGCCGAAGCGGACGTTGATCAGCTGGAAGCCGCGGCACACGCCGAGGACGGGGATGTCCCGCTCGAGGGCACGCCCGAGGAGCGCGAGCTCGATGGCGTCGCGGGCTTCGTCGATATCGGTCGAGGCGATGTTGTCGGCGCCGTAGCGCTGCGGGTCGATGTCGCCGCCGCCGGTGAGGCACAGCCCATCGAACTCATCGGGCATGGCATCGGTCGGGCGGACCGCGATCGGCTCGGCGCCGGCGCGCCGGATCGCCTCGAGATACTGGTCGCGCGCGACGACGCAGCGGGGCGCGTCGTGGCCGCACAGGGTGACTGCGATGCGGGGTCCCATCCACGTCCATGGTATTCGGTTTAGTGCGTCGTGCGGTGGTCTAGCCGCGCACGCTCTCGCGATCGATCAGCTCCACGAGCACACCGTTCGCTGCGCGTGGATGAAGGAACGCAACGAGACCCTCGACGCCGCGACGCGGCGTGTGATCCACGAGCTCGACACCTTCGCTCGCCAGGCGAACGAGCGTGCTCGCCAGGTCGTCGACGACGAAGCAGAGGTGATGCAGCGTGGGCCGTCCGCGCTCGGCGACGAAGCGCGCGACGCCGGACTCGGTGTCGGTCGGCTCGAGCAGCTCGACGCGCGACCCGTCGCGCGTGGCGATTGCGACGCGCACGCGCTGGTCGGCGATGACGCGCGGCTCATCGACCCGGTAGCCCAGCACGTCGCGATAGAAGGGGATCGTCTCGGATAGCGAGGGCACCGCGACGGCGACGTGATGGAGCTCTCCGGCGGCGATGCCCTTCATGCGCGCGGCGGGTGGTAGACGCCGAACACGGTGCGCAGGTCGGCGCAGATCTCGCCGAGCGTCACGCTCGCCTCGACCGCGGCCACGATCGGCGGCACGAGATTCGCGGACCCGCGCGCAGCGGTCAGGAGGTCCGCGCGTGCGCGCTCCACCGCGGCAGCGTCCCGCTTCGCCCGCAGCGACCGCAGACGCTCGGCGCGGCCGCGGACGACCGCGTCATCGACGCGCTGCAGCGGCGGCACAGCGTCGTCGCCCTCGGAGCGGTAGGCATTGACGCCGACGGTCACCTTCTCGCCGCTCTCGACCGCCTTCTGTTGCGCGTACGCGGAGTCCTCGATCGCGCGCATCTGGTAGCCCTTCTCGATCGCCGCGAGCGCGCCGCCCATACCCGTGATCTTGTCCAGCTCGGCGTGGACGCGGCGCTCGATGTCCGCGGTGAGCGACTCGATCGCGTACGCGCCGCCCAATGGATCGATCGTGTCGGCGACGCCCGTCTCCTCCGCGATGATCTGTTGCGTCCGGAGCGCGAGGCGCGCCGAGTCCTCGCTGGGAAGTGCGAGCGCTTCGTCGTACGCGTTCGTGTGCAGCGACTGTGTCCCACCGAGCACGGCTGCGAGGGCCTCGATGGCGGTCCGCACGATGTTGTTGAGCGGCTGCTGCGCCGTGAGGGTCGAGCCCATCGTTTGCGTGTGGAAGCGGAGCGCGAGCGCGTCCGCCGTCTTCGCGCCGAAGCGGTCACGCATGACGTCGGTCCACACGCGTCTCGCCGCGCGGAACTTCGCGACCTCCTCGAGCAGCGTCGAGTGGGCTGCGAAGAAGAACGACAGCTGCGGCGCGAATGCGTCGACGCTGAGGCCGGCCTTCACCGCGCCGGCTACGTACTCGATGGCGTCGGCGAACGTGAACGCGAGCTCCTGGACCGAGTCCGAGCCCGCCTCGCGGATGTGGTACCCGCTGATCGAGATCGGGTTCCAGCGCGGAAGCTCCGTGGCGCAGTACGCGATGAGATCGGTCACGAGGCGGAGCGACGGTCGCGGCGGGAAGATGTACGTGCCGCGAGCGATGTACTCCTTGAGGATGTCGTTCTGCGTCGTGCCGCCGACGCGCGCGAGCGGAACGCCCTGCTTCTTCGCGACCGCCGCGTACATCGCGAGCAGGATCGCGGCGGTCGCGTTGATCGTCATCGATGTCGTGACCTTGTCGAGTGGGATCCCGGCGAACAGGTGCTCGAGATCGTCGAGGCTCGAGATCGAGACGCCGACCTTCCCCACCTCGCCCGCGACCTGCGGATCGTCCGCGTCGTACCCCATCTGCGTTGGGAGGTCGAAGGCGACCGAGAGCCCCGTCTGTCCGTGTTCGAGGAGATAGCGGAAGCGCGCATTCGTTTCCTCGGCCGCGCCGAAGCCCGCGTACTGCCGCATCGTCCAGAGGCGGCCGCGATACATCGTCGGCTGCACGCCGCGCGTGTACGGAGGCTCGCCGGGAACACCGAGTCGCAGGGCGGCTTCGCGGTACCCGTCGTCGTCGGTGAACGAAGCCGGCAGCGGACCGCCATACGTCGTCTCGAAGCGTGCCCGCTCAGGAACGCGGCGCGTCTCGGCCATATCGCGATGGTATCCGCGAGCTACGGGCGCCGAGTCAGCTCGACCTCGAGGTCCATCGGGCCCGCGAACGCGTTCACGTCGGTCGCGCTTGCGAACCCGCTCGCCGCGCGCCACCACTGGGCCGCGTATGGCGATCCCGCAGGCGGATCGATGACGAGTCGATAGCTCCCAGGAGGCACGTGCATAAGGAACATGCCGGCGACGCTGGTCATGGCCACACCGACGAGCCGGCAGCAGGCCGCACCGCCCGCGAGGTATGCCGCGACGCGAGCTCCCTGCAATCCGTCACCGAACGATGGGCCGGTACGGACCTGGCCCGATAGCTGGGTCACCACGACGACCGCGATGTCGATGCCGGTCACGTCTCGCTCGACCTTGAGCGGCGTTGCCTGGAAGACCGCCGGGTCGTCGCTCCAGAACCGCACACCGCTAATGGTGTGCCCGGTCGTCTGCACCACGTACGTCCCGGGCGGAACGGTGAGCTTGTACCGACCGGCCGCATCAGTCGTGGCCGTCGCCACGATCTCGAACGCATCACCCTGACCGCCGTAGATGAGCATCGAATTCATCCCGAGGGCCACCACGCGGGTGTCGGCTTGCGGAGTCCCAGTGTTGCCGTCGGTGATCCGCCCCTCGACGATGTGGCCTGACCCCAGCGTGATGTCGATGGGCGCGTTCAGGTCCCCGACCATCAGGGGGCTGGTGAGATTCCCGGAGGCGCTACCAGGCGGTCCACCGATCGCCGATGAGACGGCGAGCACGAGCAGACCCGGTGGCGGCGTCACCTGGACCATCAGCTGGACGCTGCTCGATCCTCCCAAGGCTGCCGCTGTCCAGAGGACGACGCTAACGGTGTACGCGCCGCGATCGTCCGTCACGGCGGTCAAGTCGGGGCCGGATATGCGTCCGTCGTTCAATGGGGACGGCATCGCGCGAACGCGTACACCCGCGACGCCGGCGCCTGTCGCGCTCATCGTCGCCTTGCCGCTGATCGTGCGCGCGACGGTCGCGGTGGGCGCCGCTGTCGGAGTCTGCGTGGGGGTCGATGCCGCGAGCGTCGGCGACGCGGCGATCGACGCCGCCGGAACTGTTGCGCTCTCGGCCGGAGTGGGAGACGCGCTGCTCTGCGGTTGCGTCGCGCACGCGGTCGCGAGCATCACGGATACGAGCACAAGGACGCGGCCCTGCACGAGGAAACCCTAATCCACGTCAGCGCGCTCGAAGGACGAGCCTTCCTTCGATCTTCCCGATCCGCTCCCGCGAGAGCGCCATCGGTTTGTATTGGCCGTTGGCCCACATGTTTGTTTGATCGCCCCAGTGCGGCGAGAGCGGCTGCCCGCTCTGGCCGGTGGGGATGATCGAGATCGACGCATCGATGTCCCCGAGATCGACGATCTGCCGCTCCGAGGAGTGGCTCCGTAGCGCGAACGGTCTCATCAACGAATACGCGCCGTTATTCGGCGAGTACCCGTCGCCTGCGCGGCTCACCGGTCCGATGGTCAGGATGAGATCGAGCGGCGTCGCAGCGGAGAGCGGATGCTCGAACGACACCTTGTGCAGATCGCCCCAGCGCCACGATGCGGGCGTCGCGCCGAGACGCGTGGTGAGGTCGCGTACCGCATCCTCAAGCGCTTGTGACGCGATCGCGTCGCGGTCGCCCCCTTCACCGCTCGCGAGATCGGCGAACCATGTGCTCGACGGCGATTCGATGAGGTCGTAGAGAGCGAACGTCGGACGGCCGTCGGTGAGGTATTGCTCGTAGAGCGTCGGGCCGAGCTTGTCACGGAACGTGCGCTCGCACATGTGAACGAGCCACGCTTCATAGACAGCGGCGGCCGCCGAGTCAACGCTGAGGGCGCCGTCCCAGCTCCGCACGAGACTCTGCGCCTCGACCGCGAGCGGGCTCGCCGCGCGCGCCGCGAGGATCGTGGCGCGGAAGCGCTGCACTGGCAGCGACGTCACGTCGTTCTGCAGCGACCGGAAGCGCGCGACGTCCGCGCCGGTGGTGTTCGTGAGCGCCCCACGCAGGAATGCGTAGCGGAATCCAGGATCCCACTCCCCCTCCCAGCCCGTCTCGGTCGCGCGGTCCACAGGTCGGTTGTTCGCGTTGACGACGAGGCCACCGGGCGGGTCGAAGAGGAACGGGTTGTCGTCCGCGAGGCGAAGGCCGCGCCACTCGTAGTCGCCGCTCCAGCCCGGCACCGGCAGCCGGCCGTCCCCTGCCTTGCGATCCGGCAGGCGACCTACGAGCTGGTAGCCGATGTGCCCGTCAACGTCCGCATAGCACGCGGACAGCGTCGCGCCAACGAAGAGCGCGGCCGCTGCGCGGAACTCGCTGAAGTTGCGCGCGCGTCCCATCCCGAAGACCGCCTCGACGGTTCGCGATCCGTCGAGCGCGCTCCAGCGCAGCGCGAGCTGCGCGTTCTGCTCTTTGAGGACCGGCGTGAGGATCGGCCCGTGCCGCGTGACCGCGACGTCGATCACGACGGGATCGGCGCGGCCCTTCACCTTGATCACCTCGCGAGTGAAGGTCGCGTTCTCCATGCGCCCCTCGTACTCGTAGCGGCGCAGGTCCGCGGGATCCTGGCGCTCGACGAAGAGGTCCTGGGTGTCTGCGTACGCGTAGGTGAAGCTCCATGCGACGCGGTCGTTGTGCCCGATGACGACGCCCGGCACGCCCGGGATCGAGAACCCGATGAGGTGCAGATCGTCCGCGTCGAGCGCGACCTCGTACCAGATGCTCGGATTGCGCACCGGCAGATGCGGATCGCCCGCGAGCAGCGGCTTTCCTGACGCGGTGCGCGAGCCGCTCAGCGCCCAGCAGTTCGAGCCGAGGCCCTGGCCCGCGCCGCCGAGAACGGTGGCGAGCGCAGCTGGTCCGTGGCCCGCGGATCCGGGTGAGATCTCCGGTGCCACGAGTGCCCAGGCGCGCGTGTCGTGGGCGACGGCGTTCGTCGACGCGTCGGGGAGAAGCGTCGCCAGCGCCTCGGGGCCAAGGCGCGCAGCGATGCTCGCGCGCAGCAGCTCCTGCGTGTAGTTCCCCGCGGCGTCGTAGAGCTGCAGCTTCGCGATCGCGAGCGTGTCGAGCACCGTCCATGGCTCTGGCCGATAGCCGAGGATCGTGAACTCGATCGGCAGGCTCTCGCCGTGCTGCTGGATGAACTTGTTCACACCCTCCGTGTACGCCTCGACGAAGCCGCGGGCCTCGTCCGAGATCACCGACCGGTCGAGCTGCGCAGCGCGTCCGAGGCCGAGTGTGCGCGTGAAGCGGTCGGACTCGACGCCGGGCTCGCCGAGCACTTCGGCGAGCATGCCCTCCGCGGCGCGCCGGTAGATGTCCATCTGCCAGAGACGGTCCTGCGCGGTCACGTACCCCTGCGCGAACAAGGCGTCGTGCAGATCGCCGGCGAAGACGTGCGGCACGCCGTACGCGTCGCGCAGGACCTCGACGCGCTGGTGCAAACCGAGGAGACGCTCGTCGGCATCGAGCGTCGGCAGCGGTCGTAGGACGAGCAGGCCAAACGTCGTCGAGATCGCGCCGAGCACGACGAGCAGCACGACCGCGACGACGACCAGCTTCCTCACTCCGCCTCCTCGAGCACGGCCAGCATCGCGCCGCCCTCGACCTTCGTCCCGGGTCCGACGGCGAGGCGTACGACGCGGCCGCGCGCCGGCGCGAGCAGCTCGTTCTCCATCTTCATCGCCTCGAGTGTCATGAGCGGGGCGTCACGCTCGACGAGGTCGCCCTCCGCGACGTGCACCTTCTTGAGCAGCCCGGGCATCGGTGCTCGTACCTCGTGGCGCCCGCCGCGCGCAGCGGTCGCGCCGCGCGCCGCGGCCGCCGCGCGCTCGTCGAGCGCGCTCACTTCCGTTTCGTGTCCGTCGACGAGGAGCCGCATCGGACCGGTCGTCAGCAGCGTGACCTCGTGACTGCGACCCGCGATGCGTACCGACCACTGCCGGCCGCGCACGATCTCCGCCGTCTCCGCCGCTACCACCGCGGCGTCGATGAGGAAGCGGCCGTCCGCGGTGAGGTCGACGCGCAGATGCCGATCGCCGACGCTGACCTCGTAGATCACCGCAGCGCCTCCTCGCGCCCCGCGCGCGCCCAGGTGCCATTCGGAGACGCGACCGGTCGGCGTGCCGCGCGGCCGCGCGTGGCGAGCACCGCGACGAGCGCGGCCGCGGTGACCGCGCTCTCGTCGAGCACGGTCGGGGTGCGAGGCGGCCAGTGGGTTGCGACATACCCCGTGTCGTAGCGTCCGCCGACGAAGTCGGGCTCGTCGAGGACGTAGGAGTGGAACGCGAGGCTCGTCGGGAGCCCCGCAACGATCGTCTCGCGCAGCGCGCCGCGCGCTCGCGCGAGGGCCTCGGCGCGATCGGCGCCATGGGCGATGAGCTTCATGAGCAGAGGGTCATAGTCGCTCGTGACCGTGAGACCTTCGAAGAGACCTGAGTCGACCCGGACGCCCGGGCCGGCGGGCTCGCGCAGCAACGCGACGCGGCCGGTCGCGGGTATGAAGCCGCGCCGCACGTCCTCGGCGGTGATGCGGCACTCGATCGCCGCGCCGCGGCCGCGCACGTCTTTCTGCGCGAAGGGCAGCGGCTCGCCGGACGCGATGCGCAGCTGAAGCGCGACGAGATCGAGCCCGGTCACGACCTCGGTCACCGGGTGCTCGACCTGCAGGCGAGTGTTCACCTCGAGAAATGAGAAGGCGCCGCGCGCATCGACGAGGAATTCGACGGTGCCGGCGTTCTGATAGCCCGCCGCGCGCGCGATCCGCACCGCGGCGTCGCCGAGGCGCTCGCGGAGCGCATCGCCCACCGATGGCGCGGGGGACTCCTCGATGAGCTTCTGATGACGGCGCTGGACCGAGCAGTCGCGCTCGCCGAGCCAGACGATGCCGCCGTGAGCGTCCGCGAGGATCTGCATCTCGATGTGCCGCGCGTTCTCGATGAGCTTCTCCACGAACAGCGCCGACGAGCCGAACGCGCCGGCGGCTTCCCCTGACGCGAGACGCCACGCGGCATCGAGCTCCCCGGCCGACGCGACCGCGCGCATGCCCTTCCCGCCACCGCCGCCGGCTGCCTTGAGCATCACCGGGTACCCGATGCGCTCCCCTTCTCGACGCGCGTGATCCAGGTCGCGCAGCGGTTCGAGCGTGCCCTCCGCGACGGGGACGCCCGCGTCGCGCGCAAGCCGGCGGGCCTGCGTCTTCTCGCCGAGCTTCCGCTGCACGTCGCCGGGTGGACCGACGAACACGAGACCGGCACTGCGCACTGCGTCGGCAAACTCCTCGTTCTCCGACAGGAACCCGTAGCCGGGATGGACCGCGTCGCACTTCGCGCGGCGCGCGACCCCTATGAGCTTTGAGGCCACGAGGTAGCTCTCGCTCGGCGACGCCGGTCCGATCGGATACGCCTCATCCGCGAGACGGACGTGAAGGGCGTCCCGATCGACGTCGCTGTATATGGCTACGGCGCGGATCCCGAGCTCGTGGCAGGCGCGGATCACGCGCACGGCGATCTCGCCGCGGTTGGCGACGAGGACCCGCTTGAGCACCGCCGTCCTAGGGCGTCACAGCGGGATGTTCCCGTGCTTGCGCTTGGGGTTCGTGTCCCGTTTGCCCGCGAGGGAACGGAGCGCCGCGATGAGCCGCGGTCGGGTCTCGCGCGGCTCGATGACGTCGTCGAGGTAACCGCGTTCGGCCGCGACGTACGGGTTCGCGAAGCGCTCGACGTAGCTCGCGACGAGCTCCTTCCGCTTCGCGTCCTGATCCTTCGCGCGCTCGATCTCCTCGCGGTAGACGATGTTCACCGCGCCCTCGGGTCCCATGACCGCGATCTCCGCGCTCGGCCACGCGACGTTGTAGTCCCCACGGATGTGCTTGCTCGACATGACGTCGTACGCGCCGCCGTAGGCCTTGCGCGTGATGACGGTGAGCTTCGGGACCGTCGCCTCGGCGTATGCGTAGAGAAGCTTCGCGCCGCTCCGGATGATGCCGCCATGCTCCTGCGCGGTGCCCGGTAGGAAGCCCGGCACGTCGACGAAGGTCACGAGCGGGATGTTGAAGGCGTCGCAGAAGCGGACGAAACGCGCGGCCTTGATCGACGCGTCGATGTCGAGCACGCCGGCGAGGACCGTCGGCTGCTGCGCGACGACACCGACGCTGCGGCCGTCGAGACGCGCGAAGGCGCAGATGATGTTGCGTGCCCAGCCCTCGTGCACCTCGAGGAACTCTCCGTCGTCGCAGACGCGCCGGACCAGTTCTTTCATGTCGTACGGCTTGCTCGCGGCGTCGGGCACGAGCGCGTCGAGCTCGCGGTCCTGGCGATCGATCGGATCGTCCGTCGGAACGACCGGCGCGGGATCGAGATTGTTCGACGGCAGGTAGCCGACGAGACGGCGGAGCAGCTGCAGGCAGGAGACCTCGTCGTCGCACTCGAAGTGCGCGACGCCCGAGCGCCGCGCGTGGACGTCCGCGCCGCCGAGCTCGTCGAGCGTGACGTCCTCGTGCGTCACGGTCTTCACCACGTTCGGCCCGGTCACGAACATGTACGAGGTGTCGCGCACCATCGCGATGAAGTCGGTGATCGCCGGCGAGTACACGGCACCGCCCGCGCAAGGTCCGAGGATCGCCGACAGCTGCGGGACCACGCCGGACGCGAGCACGTTGCGCAGGAAGATGTCGGCATAGCCGCCGAGCGACACGACGCCCTCCTGGATGCGCGCGCCGCCCGAGTCGTTGAGCCCGATGACCGGCGCGCCGTTGCGCACGGCCAGATCCATGACCTTGCAGATCTTCGCGGCGTGCGCCTCCGCGAGAGAACCGCCGAACACCGTGAAGTCCTGCGAGAAGACGTAGACGAGTCGACCGTCGACATGGCCGAAGCCCGTCACGACACCGTCACCCATCACGCGCTCGTCGTCCGGTATGAGCTCCGTGGGGCGCGCCATCACGAACGCATCGAGCTCGGTGAAGGATCCGTCGTCGACGAGGAGGTCCACGCGCTCGCGCGCCGTCAGCTTGCCCTTTGCGTGCTGTTGCTGGGTGCGCGCTTCACCACCACCGACGGCGGCGCGCTGCCGCAGACCGCTCAGTCGTTCGCTCGGACCCACGCCGTGAGGATAGGGCGCGGTCAGTTCGTGGCACTGCGCCGACAAGTTCCGATGCCGGGCTCTTGACGGCGCGCCCGAGAAAACAGCACGCGCAGCGACGCGCGCGCGATAGGGATCAGGCAGGCAGGAGACGGCGCTGCGGCTCTGAGGCTAGCCACCCGCCGGCGAAACCAGCCAGCGGGGCCACGATGATCCCGGCGGCGGCGATCCAGAGTGGATACGTCACCAGCACGGGGAGCGGCACGGCGTGAGTGGCCAGGCACGCGGCCGACGACAGCGTCCCGTGAAGTAGCGGAGCACTCCCCGCCATGCGAGCGGCTACGTAGCCAGCGAGTAGCCCGTCGATCATCGTCTTGGCGAAATCAGGACTGCCGACCTGCTGGGCCGTGAAGTGGCGGGACGCACTTGATCTGACGAAGCCCATTCATGACGTCACTCCTATGCGCTGTGAGGCGCGGTAGGAATCTATTCGCGGAGCGCATCCGCAAGCGCCATCAGCGGCGTCGTGAGACCTGACTGCCCATTCGTGCCGGGAAGAGTCGCTAGATCGCTACGAAGTACGTCTCGCAGGCGAGTTGCACCAGCTCCGGCGTGAGCTCCGCCGGTTTCCCGAGGAAGCGCGCCGCGGCACCGAGGTGCTGCATGAGGTCACGCGGGTGGCATGAGCGCAGCGAGATGTTCCGCTCGAGGCAATACTTCGCGATCCACTCCGCCGCCTTCGGATAGAAGGTGATCTTCTGGTTCTCGCAGACCCGACGAAGGATCTCGGAGAATTCCTCAGGCGTCGGCGGCTTGATCTCGATCTTGTACTGGATGCGCCGCAGGAACGCTTCATCGACCAGCGATGAGGGCGTGCGGTTCGTCGCGAAGACGAGCAGGACGTCGAACGGCACTTCGATCTTGCGACCGTCGGCCGTCGTCAGGAAGTCGACGTCACGGTCGAGCGGGACGATCCAGCGGTTGAGGAGCTGGTCGGGCGAGGCACGCTGGCGGCCGAAGTCGTCGATGAGGAGAACGCCGCCGCTCGCCTTCATCTGGAACGGCGCTTCGTGGACCTTCGAGTTCTGGTCGTAGACGAGATCGAGGTCCTCGAGCGTCAGCTCACCACCGACCTCAACGAACGGGCGTGAGACCGGGACCCAGCGGCGGTCGAATCGCGCGTCGAGCTCGACGAGCGGGCGGTGACGCGATGGGTCGTACACGCGGATGACCTGCTGGCCGACGAGGATCGCGTACGGCACGACGATGCTGCCTTGGAGCATCGTCGCGAGCGCCTTCGAGATCGTCGACTTGCCGGTGCCGGGTGGGCCGAAGAGGAAGATCGACTGCGCGCTGTTGATCGCCGGCCCGAGCTGACGGAGCGTCAGCTCCGGCAGCACGAGATGCGCGAGCGCCTTCTTCAGTCCATCCCAGGTGACCTGCACCGCGCCGACCGACTGCGCGCGCACCCGTGTGACGTACGCCGCGAGCGGAACCGGCGCGGCGCCGACGTAGCCGTTGCGCGCCATCGCTTCTTTCGCGCGGATCGAGCCCTTCTCCGTGATCATGTAGACGTACGTCGACGCGGTCACGCCGGCGCCGCCCTTCACCTCAACGAGGTGCTCGGTCTTACAGAAGTCGAGGACGGGCTGGAGGATCTTGAGGGGCAGGCAGAGGATCTGCGTCAGCTCGGCGGCCGTCGTCGCGCGCTGGTAGAGGAGCTTCAGCGTGAGGTCGGCAACGAATGCCGACGTGAGGCCGGTCTCCTCGATCGTCGCCGGTGCGAGCGGCGCCGATGCTTCGGCCGGCCGTGGGGCCGCAGAAGCGGGCGCGTGCGATGTCGCCGATGGTGCTGCGCTTGCCATGTGCTCCCTATCCTCCGGAACGCGAGTGCTGCGAGTTTAGGGGTGCTGGACTCCCCTTAGAGAGGGAACCGGGTTGCAACACACGGCGACGCGGCACCGAAACCCTCTCCACGGGCGAAACCGCGTCCCCGGCTGTCCCGCTCAGCTCAAATTTGGGCGGAGAAGATCACGAGGGCGCGCAGGGCTAGGACACCCAGCAGCGCGAGGATCGGCGCGGTGACCGGCGCCCAACGACGGGCGGCGCCCAGACGCGAGATGGTGAACGGCGCCGCCAGACCGACGATCACGACCAGCCACAGCAGCAGCCACACGCCCGCCATCTTCCCGATCGTCCCGGCCAGGGCGACCGTAGCGATAAAGACCGCGATGAGGACGATCTCGAGCAGCGCAAAGTTCCGGTCCGCGAGCGCGAGGCGCACCGTTGTGCCGGCGTCGATGTCGCGGCGCGAGTTCGCCAGCAGGAGCAGCAGCGCGACCGCGCCGGTCAGCGAGGACGCGAGGAAGACGCCACCCAGCGGCCATCCATCGCTCCATATGGGCTGGTTGGAGACCGAGAGGAGCACGCCGGTGTAGCCGCTGACAAAGAACCCCAGCCCGGTGCCGATGACGTTCCATACCGCGCCGACCGTTCCGCGGAGGATGCGCGCGATCGGGTCGGCCGCATGCCATCCGCTGTCGGCCACCGCGCCGAGGAACGACACGAACGAGAACAGACCGAAGCCCAGCAGCGCCCACGAGCCGAGCGACATCGGCGACCACGGCTTGAACGCGAGCCCGCCGTTCGACGCATCGAACAGCATGTTGATGAAGCGAAGAGGCTGGCCCAGGTCGGCGATGAGGAAGATCGGGCATGGAAGCAGCGCGAGGAAGCTGACGATGAACGCGATGCGCGCCGCACGTTGATCCGCGGCGGTGCCGACGAGACGGATCAGAGTTCCGATCGCGTACGAGCCGCCGGATAGGCCGCCGAAGAAGAAATAGCCGAGGATCCACCACTCCCAGTAGGGCGGCGCCGCGAAGTGTTCAGCGGGCGGCATCGGACTTCTCGTTCATGCGGTTCGAGCGGAAGGCGAGCACGCCGGCGACGAGACCGACGACCGCGGTGACGAAGCCGCCGGCATACCCGGCGAAGTTATTGCGGCTCGGCAGCGTCGCGTTCTGCGCGTTCGGCAGCTTGTACACCTCGGGCTTGTCCATGAGCAGGAAGAAGGCGTTGAGTCCGCCGTAGACCGTCGCGTCGCGTCCGTAGAGCTGCGCCTTCTTGTACCCGGCCGTCTGCAGCGCGGTGAGCCGCTTGTCGGCGGCCGCCTGAAGGTCATCGAGGTAGCCGAACTTGATCGACTCGGTCGGGCACGCCTTCGCGCACGCAGGCTGCATCCCGTTCTGCAGACGGTCGTAGCAGAGCGTGCACTTGTGCGCGGTGCCGGTCTTTTCGTTGAAGCCGATGACGCCGTACGGGCAGGCCGAGATGCAGTCGCGGCAACCGTTGCACACGTCCTGCTGGATGAGCACCGAGTCGTATTCGGTGCGCACGATCGCGTTCGTGGGGCAGACCTCGAGACAGCTCGCGTTCTGGCAGTGCTTGCAGACGTCGCTCATCATCAGCCAGGCCTGGCCGCCGGCGATCGGTGTCGGTGTCATGACGACGCCGTTGTTGTCTGGGATCTGCTCGATGAACTCGACATGACGCCAGTTCTGTGCGTCGAGCTGCCCCGTGTTGTCGAAGCTGTCGAGGAGGAGCTCGGGCTTGTTCCCCTCGAGCTGATTCCACTCCTTGCACGCGACCTCGCAGGCCTTGCAGCCGATGCAGATCGACGTGTCGGTGAAGAACCCCATCGGGCGCTCCTGGAAGGCGGCCATCAGAACCCCATCAGGTTCGGCGTGAGCTTCGTGAAGCCACGCTCCGCGGCCGCGATGTCGAGCGGTATCGCGGCGATCTCATCAACGACCGGCACCGCGTGTCCTTCTAGGCGCGCGTCCACGCTGACGATGTACCGCTTGCAGCGCTCGCAGGCGTCGACGCGCAGGTACGGGAGCTGCTGCGGGTCCGCCAGCACGACGAGCCTGCTCGACTCCGTCTCGCCGCAGGCCACGCATGTCATGCGCGGGTAGACCCATTCGTTCGCGCAACGCGCGCATACGAGGCGCCGCTGACCCGTGACGAGCGCCTCGCCGCTGTCGGCGAACACGCTCACCTGCGGCGATCCGCCGCACGTCGGACAGAATCGCGCTTGGGGGGATTGCAGGGGGTTCTCCCCCTGCGATGAATGGGCCCTCGGCAGCGCGCTCGCAACATCGGGAAGAGCTTCCAACACCGGGCCGGTCGCCGCGCGCGCCAGGAAAACGTCGGTCCCATCCTGCGCTTCGCCGCGCAGCCAGGACGTGACCATGCGCTCGAGATCACCCTCGTGGAAGCGCAGGAGCACCGCTTCGCGCAGCGTTTCCGTTCCGGCGGTCATGACCGCGCTCATCACGTCAGGTAGCGCCGCGCGCACGACGTATGCCGGGAGGTCATCGAGGCTGGGATGATCCGCGGCCGCGCGATCGAACGCGCGCTCCTGCGCTTCCGCGACCGCGCCGTAGAGGGCGAGCGGCTCGCGCGCGAAATCGAAGCGCTCGGCAAGCTCTGCCGCGCGGCGTCGGCGCTCCGAGTAGCTGGTGACGCGCTCAGCGACGGCGCTCAATCGATCTTCTCGATGTTGACGAGGAACGCCTTGAACTCGGGGGTCCTCGCCCCTACATCGCCGACGAACGGCGTCAGAGCGTTCGCGAGCCAGAACTTGCTCTTATCGGGGTTCTGGTCGGCCGAGACCCCGACGAATCCCCAGTGGATCGGGATGCCGATGTGGTACACGGGCTTGTCGCTCCCGGCCAGCTTGATCGGGCCGAGGCGCTTCGTCACGGCCGCCGCGACCTCGATCTTGCCGCGCTCGCTCCACACGCGAACGCGGTCGCCGTTCGCGATGCCCTTCTCCTTCGCGAGCTCCTCGGGCACCTCGACGAACGCCTGTGGCTGCAGACCGACGAGCAGCGGCACGTGTTGCGTCACGTAGTGCTCGTGCTCCGTGAGCCGGTAGCTCGTCGCAACGTACGGGTACTTGTCGACCTTCCCGAAACGGTTCGGCCTGCCGGCGGCCTGGTCGTAGAGGAAGGCCACCGGGTCCTCGGACTGGTTGGGATGCAGAGGGTTGGGGATCGGCGCTTCCATCGGCTCGTAGTGCTCGGGGAACGGACCGTCGAGCATCGAGTTCGAGAACAGGCGGCCGACGCCTTCGCCGTTCATGATGAATGGCAGCCACGCGGCCGGATCCTTCGGGTTCATGGTCGCCGGGTAGTCCGGCACGTCCCCCGTCCACGCCGATCCGTTCCACTGGATCCCCGGACGCTTGGGATCCCACGGCTTGCCATCGAGGTCCGCGGACGCGCGGTTGTACATGACGCGGCGATTCAGGGGCCAGCTCCAGGCCCACGTCGGGAAGAAGCCCATACCCGTCGGGTCGTTCTTCGCGATGTCCTGTACGCCGTTGCGCCGCTTCGACAGGTTGCCGTCTTCGGTGTAGCTGCCGGTGTAGATCCAGTCGCCCGCGGTGGTCGTCCCGTCCGCTTTCAGCAGCGCGAAGCTCGCCATCTGCTTGCCGGTCGCGAGATCTTTTCCGTTGATCTCCTTGGCGATCTCGCCGAGCTCCGGCTTCTTCGGATCCTTGTACCAGTCCAGCGTCATGGCGTTGATCGCGTCGGGGAACTTCCCGCCGTTCTGGCGATAGAGCGTCTTCACGCGGTCGAAAAGCTCGGCCATGATCCAGTGATCGTGGCGCGCCTCCCCTTCTGGCGGGAGGACCTGCTCCTTCCACTGCATCCAGCGGCCGCTGTTGACGAACGAGCCGTCCTTCTCGATCCAGTGCGTCGTCGGTAGCATGAAGACCTCGGTCTTGATCGAGGCCGGATCCGCGCCGGGCGCCTTCCAGAACTCGGAGCTCGTCGTCGGCAGTGGATCCATCACGACGAGCCACTTGAGGTTCGCAAGCGCCTTCATCACCTGGTTCGAATCGGGCCCGATGGACGTGGCCGTCATGCCGGAGAGGATGACCCCCTCCATCTTGCCCTTGAGGGCCTGGTCGTAGATCGACATCCATGACGAGTTCGTGGCCGGCTTGGGGAGGAAGTTGAACGCGAACTCGTTGTCCTTCGTCGCCGCCGCTCCGTACCAGCCTTTGAGCAAGCTGACCATGAAGTTGCGGTAGTTCGTGCCGAAGAAGTTCCACGAGTTCGGGTCGCTCTTCTTCGCGGCACTTTGATCGACGTACTGGTCGAGGTTCCTCTGGCCGGGCGCGGGTATGCGCAGGTAGCCAGGGAGGATCTCCCACGAGATCGCGTGGTCCGTGTTGCCCTGGATGTTCGCGTGGCCACGCTCCGCGTTCATGCCGCCGCCCGGTCGGCCCATGTTGCCAAGGAGCAATTGCAGCAGCGCGCCCGAGCGGATGAGCTGGCCACCGGTGGTGTGATGCGTGAGGCCGACGGCATACACGATGGTCATGACCTTGTCCGGCCGTCCCATCTCGCCGACGATCTTCGCGACCTCGAGGAATTGGTCTGCGGGGATGCCGGTGATGCTCGAGACCATCTCCGGCGTGTAGCGCGAGTAGTGCTTCTTCATGAGCTGGAACACGCTCTTGGGGTCCTGCAGCGTCATGTCGCGTTTCGCGAAACCGGTGCTCGTCGTTGGCGGACCCTCGACCGCGGCCGCGCCCGGCTGCGTCGGACCGCTGCCCGGCGTTGCGGCGGGTGGCGCCGTCTGCTCGTAGGCCCATGACGAGGTGTCGTACGAGCGCGTCTGCGGGTTGTAGCCGGTGAACAGCCCGTCCTTGAAATCGAAGGCATCTTTCACGACGAACGAGGCGTTCGTGTAGTTCTTGACGTATTCCTCGTGATAGAGCTTGTTCTGCAGCACGTAGTTGATGAGCCCGCCGAAGTAGGCGACGTCGGTCCCCGTCCGGATGCGCAGATACCTGTCTGCGAGTGCCGACGTGCGCGTGTAGCGCGGGTCGGCATGGATGATCTTCGCGCCGCCGCCCTGGCCGGGTCCCTTCGTCGTATCGAGCTTCGCCTTCACGAACCACTGGAACCCAACGGGGTGCGCCTCAGCGGGGTTCGCGCCGTTGATGAGGATGACGTCGGCGTGCTTGATGTCACGCCAGTGGTTCGTCATCGCTCCTCGTCCGAATGTGGCGGCCAAACTGACCACCGTTGGGCCGTGTCAGACCCGAGCCTGTTGTTCTATGTGCACGACGCCGAGCGTCCGCATCATCTTCGCGGCGAAGTAACCCTCTTCGCTGCTGAATGCGGCGCCGCCGGCGAAGGCGACTCCCTCGGTGCGATTCACGATGTTGCCGTTCGCGTCCTGCGCGACGAACGTGTTGTCCCGCGATGCCTTGATGTTCTGCGCGAGCTTGTCGAGCATGAAGTCCCAGGACTTCTCTTCCCATTTCGCGCTGCCCGGCGCGCGATAGAGCGGCTTCTCGACGCGCCGCGAGCTCGTCGCGAGCTGCATGGCGGTCGCGCCCTTCGGGCACAGGCGGCCCTCGTTGACCGGGCTATCGGGATCGCCCTCGATCTGTAGGAGTTGCGTCTTGCCGTCGGCTCCCTGCTTCGTGTACGCGATCAGTGCGCAGCCGACGGCGCAGTACGGACACAGCGAGTGGACTTCCTTCGCGCCCGCTATGCGGAACTCCAGCTGCCGCTTTTTCGCCAGGCGCAGGTCGAAGCCGAGCGGGTTGGCAAGGGGGGTGAGTGCGGTCGCACCGGCGCCAGCGGCGCCGAGCTTAAGGAGCTGACGACGGGTGAGGTCGCTCACTGCCTACCCGCGTTCTATTCCTGGCATCGGTCTGCGTCAAGTCGTACGCGCGCTATCGTCGGCCGGATGAACGACTTCTTCTCTGCCCTCGCCAAGCGCTGGAGCGACGCGGCGCACAGCCGCGGCGCGACCATCGACGAGCCCATGCTCGACGCCGGCGTCGCCGAGGAGATCCTCGAGCTCGCGCGCGTGGTCTCGCACACGAAGGAGCGCCGCTTCGCTCCGCTCGCGACGTTCACCGCCGGCGTTGCGGCGGAACGTTTGCGCGCTTCGAAAGGCGCGCTCGACCCGGGCGCCGCGGCCTCGTACATCCGCGAGGTGCGAGAGGCGCTGGAGCGCGAGGCCCCATCACCATGACCGAGGCGACACCGGACGCGACCGAGCCAACGCGAGCCGCCCTCCTCATCGGAGTCCGGCTGTCCGCGACCGGCGCTGCCGGTGAGCTGTTCGCCGACGCCAGGGCCGTCGAGGCCGCCGGAGCGGACTCGCTGTGGATCGACGCCGCCGACGGCGATCCCTACGTCGCGCTCGCTGCGCTTGCCGCCGTGACGTGGCGTGTGCGGCTCTTTGCGCGAGGCGCACCGACAGATCTCGCGGCGCGCGAGACCTGCGCGAATCTCGCGCGCGGGCGTCTCGTCGTGGCGGAGGAATCGGAGGAGCGCTGGACGGAGTCGGCGTTCCCGGCAAGCCGCGCGGCATGGGATGAGCTTCGTAACGCGAGCAGCGTGGCGGGCCTGACCGGCGTCGTGCTCCCGAACGACCCGCGGCTGATCGATCTGCTGCGCAACCCCGACATCATCGAAGCCCGCGACGACCTGAAGCTGTCGTTCGGGTAGCCGCGGCGGCTCAGTAGCTCGGCACTCCGCCGGAGGGCTTTGGCCCATCGGATGGACCACCGCACGACGTCGGTATTCCGGCAACGCCGAGCGCCATGACCAGGGCAAGCACGAGTGCGCGCCACCGCCGCGTGTGCGTTCTCATACCGCTCCTGCCTGCAGTCGTCGTGCCCTCGATATGGCGCCTCATGCGGCCTTTCCTTCGCGCAGCTGTTCACGCACCCCACGCGGGTCCGCGCTCGGCGCTACGAACAGCGTCAGCATGATCCCGTAGTAGGGCAGGTGGCCGAGCAGCTCGAGCCAGCCGAAGATCGGCAGCGTCGCGGTGAAGAGCACGGCGCCGACGGCCATGACCGGCCTCGTGAGCCGGCCGGAGACGATGACCAGGCCGATCACGAGCTCGGTCAGGCCCGCGACGTAGGCGAATTGTCCGTCTGACACGCCGAGGCCCGCGACGAAGTTGAGATACGGACGATCGGCGAGCAGCGCACCGGCCAGTCCCGGATCGAGCAGCTTCTCGGTGAGCGCGCCGAACGCGATACCAACGCCCATGCATACACGCAGCAGCGTCAGCGCGATGGCCGGCGCCTCGGGTACCGGCAGCGCCTTCTGTTGCCGGAACACGCGGTCGATCGAGATCGCGCCGCGTCCGGTGATGAACAGGAAGATCGCGATCCCGAGGATGTGGACCTGCTCGAGGATCGACTCGAAATTGAACGGCGCCATCGCGACGACGCCGAGCAGCGCGAGCGCGATCGCCGCCGGACGCGTCGCAAATCCGACGAGGAACAGGACGCCACACACGCCTTCTGTGATGAGCAGCGCGAATCCGAATGCGTCCCCCCCGACGTGGAGCGATGGCACGAACAGCATCCCGAGAACGGCTGCGGCGATGAGGGCGAGGCCCACGTGCACGCCGAGCACGAGCGGTCCGAGCCACGCGAACCGCTCCAGCGAGCGGAAGATGCGCGGCTCGCGCGCCGTCCGCTGTATGAACGCCGCCGCGGCGATCGCGAACGCCGCGATGGTGAACGCGGCGATGACCGGGAACGTCAGGAGCAGCGAGTAGTCGGTCGGGTGCTGAGACGGATCGGTGAACCATTTGACGTGACCAAGCGGTGAGCTGAGCACGCCCGCCGTTATGCCACAGGCGCTTGAAGACCGACGAGGCGCTCCTGCCCCGAATAGACGTTGAAGCGGTCGTCGCGCAGGAACCCGACGAGCGTGAGCCCGAAGCGCAGCGCGGTCGCGACTGCGAGGCTGGACGGCGCGCCGACGGCGACGAGGATCGGGATCCCCGCGGCGACCGCCTTCTGCACGACCTCGTAACCCGCGCGGCCGCTCACCGCGAGGACCGACATCGCGAGAGGCAACCGGCCGTCGAGCAGCGCGCGTCCCGCGACCTTGTCCACCGCATTGTGCCGGCCGATGTCCTCACGCAGCGTCACGAGCTCGCCGGCGGCCGTGAAGAGCCCGGCGGCGTGAAGGCCGCCGGTCGCATCGAAAACGCGCTGCCCGCCCCGCAGCTGTTGCGCCAGCGGCGGCAGCGTCGCGGCTTCGACGCGCGGACCCTGAGCGAGCGGCGCGTGATCGTGCGCGAGCGACTCGACCGTCGTGGCGCCACAGACGCCGCACGCTGAGGTCGCGAGGAACGAGCGCTCGGGCCGCCGTCCCGTGCCCTCACGAACGCGGATGTCGATCTGGTTCGACTCGACGATGTCGTCGGTGAGCGGAACGCGGACCTCGCGCTCGCCGGATTCCGCGCTGATGCGCACACCGGTCACGTCCGCGAGCGAGCCGATGACGTGCTCGGCCGAGAGGAGACCGAGCGCGAGCTCGATGTCGTGCCCCGGCGTGCGCATCACGATGCTGAGAGGCACGCCGTTCAGAAGAAGCTGCAGCGGCTCCTCCGCCGCGACCGCGTCGTCGACGTGCTCCCACGCTCGGCCGCGCCAGCGTGAGATCGGAATGCGGGGCGCCTGGGGACGCGCCATGCGCCGATCGTACCGTCAGCGGTAGACGGCGGGCGCGTGACGCCACGTCGCCCAGTTGTCCGCGTCGTGGCTGGTGAACACGCGCGTGAGGTCGTCGCCGGCGAGCGAGCGGATCAGCGCGAGAGACTCCTTCGCGGCGACCTGATCTATGGCGGGAATCTCGCCGCGCTCGATGTTCTCACGCGTGAACGCGGCATCGCCGGTGAGGACGACGCGTCCGGTCTGCGCGAGATCGACGACCAATGATTGGTGCCCGGGTGCATGACCGGGAGTCGGCACGACCTCGACACCGGTCGCGACGCGCGTGCGACCGGTCACCGGGAGGTAGCGCAGCTCCGCGATGTCCCAGTACACGCCGGGGAAGTTCGGCTTCCCCTTGGCGAAGGCGAGGTGCTCGGCCTGCACGACGAACGTCGCGTGCGGGAACGCGCCGTTGTTGCCGGCGTGGTCGAAATGGAGATGGCTGTTCACGACGATCGCGACGTCGTCCGGCGTCACGCCGAGCGCCGCCAGACGAGCGACGATCGCGTCCTCCGACGCCATCATCACCTTGAGCCCGCTCTGCGGACCGAACGTGGCGTCGGGACGTTCGACGTGAACGGGATGAAGGCCGGTGTCGAACACGACGTTGCCCTCGTTCGTCCGCAGCAGGGCCGACCATACCGGCGCGACGACGCGCTCATCACGCGCGGCACCCAGGGTCCACGGCTGGAACGCCGAGCGCGCGATCTCGACCGCGCCGGTGCGGAAGAGCATGAGCTCGATCATTCGCGCAGCAGCTCGTCCACCGCGGCGTAGGGATCGATCGCACGCTTGGCCACGCGCGCGATGGCGTTCTCTACGCGGTCCTCACCGAGACGGTCACGGAGGCGCCGCACCAGCGAATCACGCAGCAGCTCCTCGACCTCCGCGCGTGCCGATGCCCGCCGCCGCTCGTCGCGCTCGCCGCTCTCGGCGACCCACGCTCGATGTTTCGCGATCGCGGCGACGAGCTGATCGGTGCCCTCGCCCGTCGCGGCGACCGTGCGGACGATCGGCGCCTTCCACGCCGTGCGCGGCGCGCCCAGCGTCAGCATCTGCGCGAGATCGCGCACGGTCTCGTCGGCGCCGGGACGATCGGCCTTGTTCACCACGAGCACGTCGGCGATCTCAAGCACGCCGGCTTTGATGGCCTGGATGTCATCCCCGAGCCCCGGCACGGTGACGAGGCAGACCGTGTCGGCGACGCGAACGACCTCGACCTCTTCCTGCCCGACGCCGACCGTCTCGACCAGCACCACGCCGTACCCGAGCGCATCGAGCACGTTGACGATGCGCGAGGTGGCGCGCGCGAGACCGCCGGAGTGGCCGCGGCTCGCCATGCTGCGGATGAACAGGCCCTCGTCGAGGAATCGCTCGCGCATGCGGATGCGGTCGCCGAGGATCGCTCCACCGGTGAACGGCGACGACGGATCGACGGCGACGACCGCGACGCGGTCGGTCGTCGCGCGGTACGCGCCCGCGAGCCGGTTGACGAGCGTGCTCTTGCCACCGCCGGGCGGGCCGGTGATGCCGACGATCTCCGCGTGACCGGTCAATGGATAGAGCGTGCGCAGCGCCTCCGCGGCACCCGGCTCGTCGTTCTCGACGACGGAGAGCAGACGCGCCGTCGAACGTTTGTCGCCGGCCCGAGCGCGCTCCAGCAGGTCGGACGCGGCGCGCGGGGGGTCTTCGGGGGGCGAGGCCCCCCGGCGGTTGGTCACGAGGCCTGTCGCGCCAGGTCCTTCGCGATGACGATGCGCTGTACCTCGCTGGTCCCCTCGCCGATCTCCATGAGGCGCGCGTCGCGCACGATGCGCTCGACCGGATAGTCGCGCAGGTAGCCGTAGCCGCCCAGGATCTGGAGGGCGTCATTTGCGGCGCGGCTCGCTGCTTCGGTCGCGTAGAGCTTCGCCTTCGACGCAGCGACGGTGAACGGCTTGCCGCAGTCGGCGAGCGCCGCGGCGCGGTGGACCAGGAGACGCCCGGCGTCGAGCTGCGTCCGCGCGCGCACGATCTTCCACTGCGTCATCTCGAATTCGGCGATCGGCCGGCCGAACTGCTTGCGCTCCTTCGCGTAGGCGATCGCGGTCTCGAGCGCGGCGCGCCCGAGCCCGAGCGCGAGCGCTCCGATGCCGATGCGACCCTTGTCGAGCACCTTCTTCACGTCCTCGAACGCCAGACCGTCGGCGCCGATGCGATCGCCCTCCGGGACGCGGCAGTCCACGAGCACGAGCTGCGAGGTGTCCGAGGCGTGAAGGCCCATCTTCTTCTCACGCTTGCCGGCGCGGAAGCCGGGCGTCCCGCGCATGACACCGAACGCCGACAGCTTGCGCTCGCCCGCGCCGGCGATCACGACCGCGAAGCCGGCGACCCCACCGTTCGTGATGAACTGCTTCGTCCCATTGATGACATAGCCGTCACCCTTCCGAACGACGCGGCTCTGCACCGCGATCGCATCGGAGCCGGACGATGGCTCGGTGAGCGCCCACGCGCCGAGATACTCACCGCGCGCGAGCGGCGGAAGCCAGCGGCGCTTCTGCTCCTCGCTCGCACCGACGAGAAGATGTCCGATGCAGAGGCTGTTGTGCGCGGCGAGGGTCAGCGCGATGGATCCATCCGCCGCGCCCATCTCCTCCATGACCATCGCGATCGTGACCGTGTCGAGCCCGGCGCCACCGAGGTCCGCGGGGACGGCGAGCCCTGTGAGACCGAGCCGCGCGAGCTCGGGCAGCAGCTCGAGCGGGAACTCGCCGGACTCGCTCCACTTCTCGGCGTTCGGCACGATGCGTTCGCGCGCGAAGTCGCGCACGGCGCCCCGGACCGCGATCTGATCGTCGCGGTAGTCGAACCGCACTAGGCCTGCGGGTAGGCCGAGCGCACGGAGGCGTCAAGGGTCGGCAGGATCTCGTCAACGAGCTTCTGGTCCGCCTCCATCACCGTTCGGTCCACCTCGAACGCCTTGCGGCGGGCGGCCGTGATCAGCTGCCGTTGCTCCTGCGGAAGCTTGGTGAACGCGATGAGCCGCGCGCGGGTCAGGCGCCTGCGTTCGTCGAGATTGTCGATGCGCGTGAGCTCGCGCATCTGCGGCGTCAGCGCGCCCACGCGCGCGATGTCGTTCGGGACCGCCGCGGTCATCTCGAAACGCTTCTTCCAGAACTCGATCGCCGTGTTCTCGTCGCTACCGACGAGCGAGGCCAGACCGACGTCGATGGGCCGCGTGTCCTTCTTGCTGCCGAATAGACCTGCCATCTCTGGACTCCTTCTAAAGACTTCTCACGCTGTTGTGTTTCGCGCTTACCGTTTCTCGGACGTACTTCGCGATCTCGTCGAGCGACGCGCCCGGCGGGAAGATGCGTCCCACCCCGTGCTTCTGCAGACCGGGCACGTCGTCCTCGGGGATGATCCCGCCGCCGAAGAGCAGCACATCGTCCATGCCCTTCTCGCGCATGAGCTCCGCGATGCGCGGGAAGAGATAGTTGTGCGCGCCGGAGAGGAGCGATAGCCCGATGACGTCGGCGTCCTCCTGGAGCGCGGTCTCGACGACCTGCTCGGGCGTCTGATGCACCCCCGTGTAGATCACCTCCATCCCAGCGTCGCGCAGGGCGCGTGCCACGACCTTCGCGCCGCGGTCATGGCCGTCGAGCCCGGCCTTTGCGACGACGACGCGGATCGGGCGCTTCAGATCGTGACTCCGAGATCCTCGCTGAGATGCTCTTCCCAATGGAGGTACGTGTAGAAGCCGATGACATCGGCGACCTTGAGATCTGGTGAGCGATCGGCGCTGGCCACGACGGCCTCACGCAGCCGGCGGAGTGAAGTGTCGAGCTCGTCGAGCATCGCCTCGGGACCGACCAGCCGATGCGCCTCCACCGCGCGCTCGTTCTCCGCCTGGATCGTTTGCGCGCTCCACCTGCCGAACGTGCCAGCCTCGACCTCGTTCGTCGCCACCTGCATCCAGTTCGCGACATGGGCGCACATGTCGCGGAACGACCAGCCGGACGGCGTCGCAGCCATGAGACCCGCGCGACCACGATCGCGGACTGCCGTACGGAACGCGGCCCAGCCCTCGTCGAGGCGGAGAAGCGTCAAGTCTTGCGACGCGGGGACCCAGCCTTCGATCTCGGGCAGGTGCTCCGAGAAGTGGCCGTAGCTCTCGCCGGCGATGAGGCGGACGGCCATGAAATGGACATCCTCGTCAGGCGGGAGCGCGGACACGATGTCGACGACCTTCTTATAGGCGTCGTCGAAGCGCTTCACGACCTCGTGGGCGGAGCGCGTGTCGGCCGCCGCCGCCTCGCGATCGTTCTCCGCCTGTACGTTCCGGATCGGCCCGCGACGACCAGCGAGTCGCTCGGGCAGTACCTCCTCGAGCGTCTCGAGCCAGAACGCGAGATGCGACATGAGCGCCTTGCCTGTCCACCCAGCCTTTGTCTTGTCGCTCAGCGGGCGTAGGCCGACGCGCGACAGCGCGCGGCGGAAGGGACGCCAGCCCTCGCGCATCCGCTCGAGCAGCTGGGCCGGACGCGTCGGCACCGCGGCAAAGAGCTCGGTGTGATGCTCCGCGTAGTGCCCGTAGCTGTTGCCGGCGATGACCGCGATGGCCCAATCGTCATTCGCGTGGATCTGCTCGGGCGTGAGCTTCTCGATCTCAGCGACCAGTTTCGTGTGCGCGGCATCGAGATCCGCGAGCACGTCGGCTACCGATCGTTCGCCGGCACGCTCGGCCATCTCGGCATTGAACTCGTCTGTCTCGACGCCGCTCGACTGGCGCTCACCGGTCTCGCGAAGGCCCGCCAGGCGCTTGACCGTGAGCTCCTCCCAACCGGCGACGTGCTGCGCCAGTGCTTTGTACGTCCACCCGGTCGATGTGGGCGCGTCGAGGCCGCCGGCACCGAGCGACATGAGCGCCAGCCGGAAGTTGACCCAGCCCATGTTCACCGCCATCGCCAGGTCTTTCGCGGTCTTGATCGCGGCTCCGAGGTCGGCGAAGTGATCGGGGTAGTGGCCGAGGGTGTTCCACTCGACGATGTCGGTCGCGAGCTTCGGGACGTCGCGACCGTCGAAGGAGTGAACGATCTCCACGACCTTCGCGTGAGCGGCCGTCCAGCGTGCGAGCACATCCGCCACGCTCATGTCCTTCACGTCGGCGGCAGCCCGGCGGTTGAAATCATCGACACTGCCTTCCCACTTCGGGTCGACGCCGTCACCGTCGAGCACGCGCTCGATCCGCGACGGGACCGTCCCCTCCCATGCCGCGTTGTGGGCGACGACCTCTTTAAGCGTCCAGCCGGATGGCAGCCGCTCATCGAATCGCTCCGGCGGCAACGCGTCGATCACCGCCCGCGAGGCGACGTAGCCATGGTCGATCTGCGCGAGCAGGTCCCTCTTAGAAGTAACCGGGGTCGTGATAGACACCAAATACCTCCTTGAGCACCTGTACCTGCTCGCCAACGCTGGCGTTCGCGCGAGCGCATTCGAGGAACGCGGGCATGAGCTCCTCGCGGGCCTTGGCCGCGGCGCGCAGCCGGTCCATCGCCTCGCGCCACCGGCCGGCGTCGCGCTTCTTGCGCGTGTCCAGCAGACGCTCGACCTGCTTCCGCTCGACGTCGGGATCGAGCTCGAGCGTGGGGATCGAAGGCTCGGCCCCGGTCGCGTACTTGTTGATGCCGACGATCGTCCGCTCGCCCTTGTCGACCTCTTCCTGGAAGCGGAACGACGCCTCGGTGATCTCGCGCTGCGGGTAGCCGCGCTCGACCGCCTCGACCATGCCGCCCATCTTCTCGATCTCGGCGAGGTATTTGTCGAAACCCTCTTCCATGACGTTCGTGAGGTGCTCCAGGTAGTAAGAACCGGCGAGCGGGTCGGCGGTGTCGGCGACACCCGACTCGTGCGCGATGACCTGCTGCGTTCGCAGCGCGAGCGTCACCGCCTCCTTCGTCGGGAGCGCGTACGTCTCGTCGAGCGAGTTCGTGTGGAGCGACTGCGTGCCGCCAAGGACCGCCGCGAGCGCCTGCAGCGCGACGCGGACGACGTTGTTGTACGGCTGCTGCGCGGTCAGCGACACGCCCGCGGTCTGCGCGTGCGTCCGCAGCTGCAGCGCCCGCGGGTTCGTCGGGTGGTAACGGCGCTCGATCTCGCGGGCCCAGATGCGCCGCGCCGCGCGGAACTTCGCGATCTCCTCGAAGAAGTCGTTGTGCACGTCCAGGAAGAAGGACATCCGCGGCACGAAGTCGTTCACGTCGAGCCCGGCGGCGACGCCCCACTTCACGTACTCGAGGCCGTCGATGAGCGTGAACGCGAGCTCCTGTATCGCCGTCGAGCCGGCCTCGCGGATGTGGTAGCCGGACACCGAGATGGTGTTCCATTTCGGCACGTCGCGCGAGCCGAAGCGGAATGTGTCGATGACGAGGTCCATCGCCGGTCGCTCGGGCACGATCCACTCGCGCTGCGCGATGTATTCCTTGAGGCAATCGTTCTGGATCGTGCCGCCCAGAGCGGTGAGCGGATAGCCACGCTTCTCCGCGGCCGCGAGATACATCGCCCACACGATCGAGGCGGGGCCGTTGATCGTCATCGACGTCGTGACCTGGTCGACCGGGATCTTGTCGAACAGGATCTCCACGTCACGGATCGTGTCGACCGCGACGCCCTCACGTCCGACCTCGCCGCGCGAAAGCGGATCGTCGGAATCGCGACCCATCAGCGTCGGCATGTCGAACGCGGTGGAGAGTCCGGTCACGCCGTGCGCGAGCAGGTAGTGGAAGCGCTCGTTGGTGTCCTCGGCCGAGCCGAAGCCCGCGAACTGCCGCATTGTCCACAGGCGCGAGCGGTACATCGTCGGGTGGATGCCGCGCGTGTACGGGAACTCGCCCGGCGCAGCAAGCTGCGTCGCCGCATCGAATCCCTCGAGGTCGTCCGGCGTGTAGAGGGGCTCGATCGGGACCTCGGAGAGCGTCGTGAAGTGGTCCTTGCGCTCCGCGCGCTTCTTCACCGCCGGGCCGTACACCTCGTCGAGCCACCGCTGCTTGGCCGTCTTGTTCGTGTCGGCTCGGCCCTTGGCCTCGCCGCGCGACTTCTGCAGCGTCACGCGGCCACCAGCGATCGGGCGATGACCATGCGCTGTACTTCGCTCGTTCCTTCGTAGATCGTCGTCGCGCGCGCATCACGTGCGTAGCGCTCGACCTCGTACTCGCGCATGTAGCCGTAGCCCCCGAAGACCTGCAGCGCCTGGTACGTGATCCGCTGCGCCGCTTCGCTGGCGTAGAGCTTGGCCATGGACGCTTCCCGGGTGAACGCGCACCCACGGTCGCGCAGCCACGCCGCGCGGAGCGCGAGCATCCGGGCCGCATCGAGGTCGGTGCGAGCGCGCGCGAGCGAGAAGCGGATCGCTTCGAATTCGACGAGCGGCGTGCCGAACTGCCGCCGCTCGCGGCCATAGGCGATCGCGCGGTCGATCACCGCACGCGCGATCCCGATCGACTGCGCGGCGATCCCGATGCGCCCGCCATCGAGTCCCGCGAGGGCGATACCGAAGCCTCGGCCGATCTCGCCGAGCACCGCGTCGCTGCCCACGCGAGCGTCTTCGAGTACGAGCGCACTGGTGTCGGAGGCGAGCAGCCCCATCTTGAGCTCGGATGGACCAAGGCTCACGCCGGGCCCATCGGTCGGAACGATGAAGGCGGTGATGCCGGAGTGAGGTCGTCCTTCCTCGGCCTCCCCAACGCGCGCGAAGGTGATGACCAGCGGCGCGTACTTCGCGTTGGTGATGAACTGCTTGCTGCCATTCAGGACCCAACCGTCGCCATCGCGGCGTGCGGTCGCGCGCAGCGAAGCCGCGTCGCTCCCGCTCGTGGCCTCCGTGAGCGCGAACGCGCCCAGACCAGATCCGTCGATGAGTCGGGGCAGCCAGCGCGCGCGCTGATCGGGCGTGCCGTACCGGACGATCGAGCCCGCGACGATGCCGCTGTTGACCGACACACCGACCGCGAGCGACGGCCACGCCGCCGCGAGCTCCTCGAGGACCAGCGCGAACACGACCGTGGATGCACCGAGGCCGCCATTCTGTTCAGGCACGCCCATGCCGAGCACGCCGAGCTCGCCCAGGTCGCTGATGACGTCGGCGGGCAGCGCGCCGTCTTGCTCCGCCCCGGCGATCCGCGGCGCGAGAAGCGCGCTCGATGCCCAGTCACGCACCGCGGCTGCCAACTCGCGCTCCGTCTGTCCCGTCTCGGGCCGCATCAAGCCGCGGCTTTCGTCTTCTTCACGGCCTCCGTGAAGGCGGGCAGGAACTCGAACAGGTCGCCCACGACACCGTAGTCCGCGATCTTGAAGATATCCGCGTCGGGATCCTTGTTCACCGCGACGATGACCTTGCTCGACGTCATACCTGCGAGGTGCTGGATCGCGCCTGAGATACCGAGCGCGATGTACAGGTCTGGCGTGACGGTCTTCCCCGTCTGCCCGACCTGCTCCTCGTTCGGCCGCCACCCTGCGTCGGTCACCGCGCGCGATGCGCCGGTCGCGGCGCCGAGCGCGTCGGCCAGGTCCTCCAGCATCTTCCAGTTCTCGGGCCCTTTCAGGCCGCGTCCGCCGGAGACGATCACGCGTGCCTCGCTGAGCGAGACGCGCTTGCTCGACGTCGCCGTCGGCTCGAACCGCACGAACTTCAGCCTCCCCCCTGCGCTGGCGTCCGCCGTGAGCGCCGTCACCGCGACGTCGCCCGCGCCGGCCGGCAGCGTCCACGCGCCGGGACGGATCGACAGCACCGCCGGCGTCGGAACGCGCAAGGTCGCGCGCACCTTCCCGGCGTACATGGGCCGCTTCGCTTCGAACGCTCCGTCCTTCGCCGACGCGTCGGTGCAGTCCGCGGCGTATGCCCACCCGAGCTTCGCGGCGACGCGCGCGGCGAGATCGCGTCCGTTGAGCGTCGCGCCGGTCAGCACCACGTCGGCGCCGCCCGACTTCGCGTGCGCCGCGACGGCGTTCGCGTGCGCGACGGGGTGATAGCGGTCGGTCCCGCTGACCTCGACGACCTCGGTGTCGCCGAACGACTTCGCCTTCGCCGCGATCTCCGCGCTCACGCGGCGGAGCTTGCCGTCGTTCCGTTCCGCGACGATCAGGATCTTCACAGGACCTTCGCCTCTTCGTGCAGCAGGCGCGCGAGCTCCACAGCGAGCGCCTTCACGTCGCCGTCGGCCTTGAGGATCTTTCCGCCACCGCGCTGCTGCGGCGGCTCCATCGCCACGACCTCGGCCCGCGGCGCGCCCGGCGTCACGCCGAGCGCGGCGAGATCCTTCTCCGGGATCTCCTTCTTCTTCGCCTTCATGATCCCGGGCAGGCTCGGGTAGCGCGGCTCCTTCGCGCTCTTATGCACCAGCCCCACGACCGGCAGCGGCGTGGTCCACACCTCGTGGCCGCCCTCGATCTCTCGCCATAGCTCGACGCCGTCGGCGCCCGCGGCGATCTTCGTGAGCATCCCGACGTGTGGCCAGCCGAGCGCCTCGGCGAGCGCGGGTCCGACGAGACCCTGGTCGTCGTCCGACGCCTGCTTCCCGCACAGGACCACGTCCGGCTTCGCGTCCTTCACGATAGCGGCGAGCGCCTTCGCGACATCGAGCCCGCCGACCTTGTCGTCCGCGGTCACCAGCGTGGCGTCGTCGCAGCCCATCGCGAGCGCCTGCCGCAGGGCATCGCGCGATCGCGCCGGGCCGACCGTGACGACGCTCACCGTCGTCGAGGGATCACCGTCCTTGTGCTCGAGCGCCAGCTCGATCGCGTACTCGTCGTACGGCGAGATCGACCAGGTGATGCCCTCGGTCGCGACCGACCTGCCATCGGCTGCGACCTTCACGCGCACGGTCGAGTCAGGCACCTGTTTCAGGCACACGAGGAACTTCATCTCAGACGATCTCCTCGTCGTTCGCGTAGCGCAGGCCGACCCAGATCGCGAACACCGCGACCACGATCGCGAAGAGCGCCCCGACGATCCACGCGATCGTCCCGCCGTCAGTGAGGTCCATCAGTTCGTCTCCAAGCGCGCGGCGACGAGCTCGAGCACATCGACCGGCTTGATGGACTCTTGCACGCCTTTGGCCCCGACGCCCTCCTCGAGCATGATCAGGCAGTACGGGCAACCGCTCGCCACCTTGGTCGCGCCCGACTTCGTCGCGAGCAGCTGATCGACGCGGCGGTGATTCACGCGCTGTCCCATCTTCTCTTCCATCCACATCCGGCCGCCCCCCGCGCCACAGCAGAACCCGCGCTCGCGGTTGTGTGGAGCGATCTCCGCTCGCGTGACGCCGGGCACCGCGTCGAGCACGTCGCGCGGCGCGTCGTAGATGCCGTTGTGCCGGCCGAGGTAGCACGGGTCGTGGTAGGCGACGACCTCGGAGACATGCGTGTCGGTCATCGTGATCTTCCTGTCGTCGAGCAGCTTCTTCACCAGCGGCAGCGCGTGCGTGACCTCGTAGTTACCCCCGAGCTGCGGGTACTCGTTCGCGATCGTGTTGAAGCAGTGCGGGCAGGACGTGATCACCTTCTTTACCGCGGCCGCGTTCAGCGTCTCGATGTTCTGCTGCGCCTGCAGCTGATAGAGGTACTCGTTACCCATGCGCCGGGCCGGGTCACCGTTGCACGTCTCGGCCGCGCCGAGGATCGCGAACGAGACGTTCGCGGACCTCAGGATCGTCGCGAGGGCGCGAGCGACGCGCTGGTTGCGACGGTCGTACGACGCCGCGCACCCGACGAAGTACAGGTACTCGGCGTCGGGCTTCTCCGCGAAGGTCGGGATCCCAAGGTCCCGGGACCAGTCGCCGCGCGTCTCGCGCGGCTCGCCCCACGGGTTCCCGGCGCGCTCGATGTTCGTCATGGCGCGCTGCGCCTCGGCCGGAGCCGCGCCCTCCATGAGCGTGAGCGAGCGTCGCATGTCGACGATCTTGTCGATGTGCTCGATCGTCACCGGGCACGCTTCGACACACGCCGCGCAGGTGGTGCAGGCCCACAGCTCATCGGGCTTCGTCTCGACCCAGTGCGCGGGCGCCGTCGTCTCGGCCTTCGCGTCGGCGAGCAGCTTCGGTCCTTCGCGCAGCAGCTGGTCGCGGATGTCGAGGACGATCTTCTGCGGATCGAGCATCTTGCCGGTGGCGAGCGCCGGGCAGTTGTCGGAGCAGCGCCCGCATTCGGTGCAGGTGTACCCGTCGAGGAGCTGCTTCCACGAGAAGTCGCGGATGTTCGCGGCGCCGAACGTCTCCTTGTTCTCGATGTCCTCGATGAGCTGGAGCGCGCCACGCGGCCGCGACGAGCGGAAGTACACGTTCGGCAGCGTGGTGACGATGTGAAGGTGCTTCGTGCGCGGGAGGTAGACCGCGAAGGCGAGGATCGTCACGACGTGCGCCCACCACGCGCCCGCGAACACGGCCGAAGAGCTCTCGCGGGAGAAGAGATTCACGAGACCCGCAAGCGGCGGCGGCGTCACACCGGCCTCCAGCTGGCCGGCGGCGATGCCGGCGCTCTCGAAGACGAGCAGCGTGAGCATCAGGAAGGAGATGAGCCCGAGGATCACGTAGCCCTCGGGCGCGATGTGCATCCGCGGAGGCTTCACGAACGCGCGGCGCGCGACGGCGACGATGACCGACGCGAGCACCGCGACGGCGAAGATGTCGAGCGTCCACGCGTAGAGGCCGGTGTCGGTGAGCGGCAGGTGCCGACCGAACACACCCGCGAGGAGCAGATCGGCGCTCCCGTAGGTGATGACGAGGAAGCCCCAGAAGATCAGCGCGTGTCCGATCCCCCGCACGTAGTACGGCCGCTTCAGGAGCTTGCGTTGCCCGAGGTAGATCACGATCTCGTCACGCAGCCGGCGCGCCGGGCTGTCGCTGCGGTCCTCGTTGCGCCCCAGACGCAGCAGCCGGTACAGGAGCGATGCGCGCCAGAAGAATCCGCCGAACCCGAGCACGATCAGCGCGAGCAGCACCAGCACGAGGCCCTGCGTCGGCGCGATCACGCGATCACTCTTTCAAGATCTCCTGGGCGATGACGAGATTCATGATCTCGCTCGTCCCCTCGTAGATCTCGGTGATCTTCGCGTCGCGGTAGTGGCGCTCGGCCGGGAAGTCGGTGAGGTAGCCGTAGCCGCCGAAGATCTGCACGCATTCGCGCGCCGCGCGCACCGCGACGTCGCTCGCGAACAGCTTCGCCTGGGCGGCCGCGAGGATGTGATCCTCGCCGCGGTCCTTGAGCGTCGCGGCGCGCCACACGAGGAGACGGGCCGCGTCGATCTCGGTCGCCATGTCCGCGAGCTTCCACTGGATCGCCTGGAACTCGACGATCTTCTTGCCGAATGCCTCGCGCTCCTTCGCGTACGCGAGCGAGTCCTCGAGGCACGCGCGCGCGATGCCGACCGCCTGCGCCGCGATGCTGATGCGGCCTCCGTCGAGCGTCGAGAGCGCGATCTTGAAGCCCTCACCCACCCCGCCGAGGAGATTCGCCGCCGGCACGCGGCAGTCTTGGAACACGAGCTGCGCGGTGTCCGACCCGCGGATGCCGAGCTTGTGCTCGATCTTGCCGACACTGAAGCCCGGCGTGTCCTTCTCGACGATGAACGCCGCGATGCCGCGATGTCGGGCCTTCGCAGCCTCGCTGCCGGCCGACTTGGACGCATCGCCGACCTGCGTCTGCGCGAAGACCAGCGTGATGTCGGCGCTCGCGCCGTTCGTGATGAAGTTCTTCGTTCCGTTCAGCACCCATGCATCGCCGTCGCGGCGGGCGGACGTTCGCATCGCCGCGGCGTCGCTGCCCGACGCCGGCTCCGACAAAGCGAAGCACCCGAGCTTCGCGCCACTTGCGAGCGGCCGCAGGAAGCGGTCCTTCTGGGCGTCGCTGCCGTGATGCAGGAGCGGGTCGACCACGAGCGACACGTGCGACGACATGACGACGCCCGTCGATGCGCAGGCGCGGTTGATCTCCTCGGTCACGAGGGCGTAGCTCAGCGCATCGAGACCGGCGCCACCGTACGCCTCTGGGACGTAGATCCCGAGGAAGCCCAGCGATGCCATCTCGGCGAGCAGCTCCGGTGGGATCTTGCCCTTCTCGTCGATCTCGCGAGCGCGCGGGAGCACCTTCTCGCGCGCGAAGTCGCGCGCCGTCCGCTGGACGAGCTCCTGCTCTTCTGTGAGCGAGAGGTCGAAGCCGGTCACCGTCTCAGTGGTCGTGGCCATGTCCGTGTCCATGCTCCTCGTTCGCGTGGAAGCCGACGTACCGACCGTCGGGGTCGCGAGCGTAGAAGTAGTCGCCCTGGAACGCGCCGACCGCGCAGCCGGCCTCCTTCGCGCGTGCGTACGCGCTCGCGACGTCGTCGATGCCGAACCAGACGACGAAGCCGCGCTGCGCGCGCACCTCGGCCTCGGTCTGCCGATCGTCGGGGTCGTGGATCACGACCTGCGCGTTCTCGGTCTCGAGCCAGGTCGCGCCGCCCTGTAGCTCCGCCTTGAGCCCGGCGATCTCGGTGTAGAAGCGCACGACCTCCTCGCGCCGCGACGTGAAGGCCATGACCGGACCGACGCTGGGCACGTGGTCGTCGCTCACGCCGCCTCCACCGCGAGCGCGACCGCCTCGCCGCCGCCGAGGCAGAGCGACACGATGCCGCGCCGCTTGCCCCGCGCGCGAAGGGCGTAAAGGAGCGTGACGAGAAGACGCGCGCCGGACGCACCGATCGGATGCCCGAGCGCGACGGCGCCGCCGTTCACGTTGAACTTGTCATCGGGGATCCCGAGCTCGCGGCGCACGCCCTCGATGCCGCTGAACGCCTCGTTCACCTCGAACAGGTCGACCCCATCGACGGTCCAGCCCGCTCGCTCGAGCACGCGCGCGATCGCGCCGCTCGGCGCGAGGAGGAAGAGGTCGGGCTCGCGCGCGTACTGCGCCTGCGCGATGATGCGTGCGATCGGTGCGGCGTGCAGCTCGCGGGCGCGATCAGCGGAAGCGACGACCAGCGCGGCCGCGCCGTCGTTCAGCTTCGAGGCGTTGCCCGCGGTAACGGTCCCGCCTGGCTTGAAGGCTGGCGCGAGCTTCGCGAGTGCTTCGAGGCTCGTCTCGCGCGGCGACTCGTCCTTCGCGATCGTCGTGACCGCACCCTTTCTTCCCGGAACATCGACGGTGACGATCTCCGCGTCGAACGCGCCCTCCTTCTGCGCCCGGAGCGCCTTCTCGTAGCTGTGCAGCGCGAAGCGGTCCTGATCCTCGCGCGTGAGCGCGCAGCACTCCGCGGCCTTCTCGCCGCCGAGGCCCATGTGCCCGCCGCCGTACGCATCCACGAGACCGTCCACCAGATTCGCGTCTTCGATGTGGTGATCGCCGAGCGACAGTCCGGTGCGCAGACCGCGAGCGAGGTATGGCGCGTTCGACATCGACTCCATCCCGCCGGCGACGATGCAGCGCGCTTCACCGGCGAGGATCTGCGATGAGGCGAGCATCACGCTCTTCAGGCCCGAGCCGCAGACCTTGTTGACCGTCGTGCATGGAACGCTCTGCGGCAAGCCCGCTCCAAGCGCGGCCTGTCGCGCCGGCGCTTGACCGACGCCGGCCTGGACGACGTTGCCCATGTAGACCTCGTCGATCTTGTCGTCGGCCATCCCGGAGCGTTCGATCGCGGCGCGGATCGCGATCGCGCCGAGCTTTGGCGCCGCGAGGGGCGCGAGACCGCCGAGGAACGCGCCGATCGGAGTGCGCGCCGCCCCGACGATGACGACCTCGCTCATTTGTCCTCCTCGAGCAGCCGCTGCGTCACGTGCTCCCGGTACGAGCGGATCTCGTCGCGTAGCGCGGCGAGCTCGCTCATGCGGTCACTCAGTGTGGCGAGGTGCGCGTCGAGCAGCTCGACCAAGCGAGGCAGGACGTTGCGGTTCGATCGGTGCCGCTGGAACATCCGCTCGAGCTCGAGCATCTCCTGAAGCGTGAGCCCGAGCATCTTCAGCTTGCCGATGTACTTGAGACGGCGCACGTCGTCGTCGGTGTAGACGCGCACGCCGCCGTCGAGGCGCTTCACGGATTCGAGAAGGCCGAGCTCCTCGTAGTAGCGGATGGTCCGCTCGGTCAGTCCGACCTTCGCGGCAAGCTCCCCGATGCGGTATTGGCCGACCGTCGTCGCCACGCGCTCTCCCCGAAAGCACTTTGCCAGTTCACGTCAACTGGCAGCCAGAGCATACCTCCGGTGGTCGCAGTCAGCCGGCGATGCGGCGGAGCGCGAACGCGAGCGCGTCCGATGCGAGTGCCGCGTCGACGGTCGCGGCCGACTCCCGCGGTGTGTGGCTGCCCCCGGTCGAGCGGATGAACAGCATCCCGGTCGGGACACCGGCGAGCGCTGGGTTCTGCGCGTCGTGCCCCGCACCGCTCGACAGGAGAGGCGCCTCGACGCCAACGCTCGACGCCGCCCTCGCGAACATGTCGCGCATCGTGAGGTCCAGCGGCGTCGGCGGCACGGCATTGAACACGTCGATCGAGGTCTCGAGTCCGCGCGCCTCCGAGACGCGTCTCACCGCCTCGCGGAGATCCGCCATCACGGCGTCGATGCGCATCTGATCCGGTGCCCGCACGTCGATCGAGAAGATGCACTCGCCCGGCACGACATTCTTCGCGCCCGGACGCACGGCGATCTCGCCCACCGTGCCGACGGTGTTCTCGCGCGAGCGCGCCGCGGTCTCCAGCGCGAGAGCCATCTCCGCAGCGCCGAGGAGCGCATCGGACCGCGCGGTCATGACGGTCGCACCGGCGTGATCGGCACGCCCCTTCACGGTCACGCGCCCGTGCACGATCCCGACGATGTCGCTCACGACGCCAAGCGGACGATTCGCTTCCGCAAGACGCGGCCCCTGCTCGATGTGGAGCTCGAGGTAGGCCGCGATCTCCCGCGGATCCCGCGCGGCGAGCGCGGGGTCGCCCTGCTCGCCCAAGGCGCGCAGCGCGTCGACGACCCTGATCCCGTTCCGATCGGTCCGCTCGGCCGCACGTGCGGGGAGGCGGCCGAACGCGGCCGCCGATCCGAAGAGGCCGATCCCGAAACGCGCGCCCTCTTCGTCCGCCCAGGCCACGACCTCGATGGGGCGTTGGAAGCGAGTGCCAACGTCCAGGAGCGACTCGACCGCCTCGATCGCGCAGATCACGCCGAGCGCGCCGTCGAAGCGGCCGCCCTCCGGCACGGAGTCAAGGTGCGAGCCGACGAGCAGCACGGGATCGTTGTCGCGCTCGCCGGGGAATCGCGCGAACAGATTCGCCGCCGCATCGCGGCGGAGCACCGCGCCGCGCGCTGCGCACCACGACCCAACGAGATCGCGCGCGGCCTGCTCCTCGGCGCTGAGCCCGAGACGCGTGACCGCGCCGTCGCGCGCGCCGATCGCGGACAGCTCGTCGATGTGCTTCTGTAGCCGGAAGAAGTCGCTCATGTGATGAGATGCGCCTCCAGCTCTCCCGGCGCAAACGGTAGACCGCCGAACACTTCGCGCTCGAGCGCCTTCGCGGCCGGGATGGCGCGTTCGATGTCGGCGGCGAAACGTGGGTGGCGATGCGCGGTGTCCCGTGCGCGCGCGTCGATCGTTTCCACCCTCATCCCTCCGCGGCGGTCCGCGACGTAGACGATCTTGTCCGCGAGTGTGGCGGGCGCCGTCGCGGGATCGAGCACCGTGTAGATCGCGTGCCGGCGAGCCGGCTCGACCGAGCCCGCCAGCCCTTCGGCGGCGAGGATCAGCGCCGACAGCTCGTTGTGCTCCCGCCTGTCGTCAGCGACGAGCGGGCTGCGCCCGATGTCGTGGAGATACCCGGCCAGCGCGATGTCGCGAGCCTGCGTCTTCACGTCCGCGCGGGCCGAAACGATCGTCTCCGCGATCCGTCCGACGAGCAGGCTGTGCGTACGCAGCCAGGCCGGATACGCGTATCGGTCGAAAAACTGCTCGGCTTCTGTGGATATCTTAGTCAACTCGCTATTGACACCCCGTCGTCGGATGAATACGGTGCCGCCGGGGAGCGTGACTCGGGTTGGACGGACCGGCGAGCGGCGAGCGCATCATCGCGCACCTTGCCTTCGCGCGAGCGGTGGCCGCGCGGTCACTCGATCCGCGCTGTCGCGGGGCGGACCGAGAGGATCTGATCGCGTGGGGCGTCGTCGGTCTGGTGCAGGCGGCGCAGCGCTACCGGGGTGACCTCGGTGCGTCGTTCGGCGCGTACGCCGCCCGCCGGGTGCGCGGCCAGGTGCTCGACGCGCTGCGCGAGCGCGACCCGCTCACGCGCTCCGCCCGCAGGGCATACCGCGAGGCGCAGCGCATCTCGGAGGATCTCCCGCCGCCGTACGTCGAGATCTCGCTCGACCGGCTTGCGGAGCTTGGGGACGCCGGGATCCCAACGCCCGAAGCGGCCGCCGCCGCGACGCGCCGCGACGCGCGCTGGGACGGCGTCGCGCGCGAGCTCCGCAGACTCACGAAGCTGGAGCGTCGCGTGATCGTGCTCTCCTACGGGCGCGGCCTGACGCTGCGCGAGATCGGCGTGACAGTGGGGCTCTCGGAGTCGGGCGTGTGTCGCGTCCGCGCGCGAGCGCTGCGACGGCTGCGGTCCGCGCTTGGGGAGGACCAGGAGGCCGCCTAGCGCGACGGCTAGAGTCGCGAACGTGTCACGACTGCGGCAGGCCCGCTTCGCTCGACTGGTCGCGCGGGCACTCGCCGAGCTGCCCGCGGAGTTCCGCGATCGGATGCGCAACATCGAGATCGTCGTCGAGAACGAGCCGTCGCCCGAGCAGCTGCGCGGCGACGGCGAGCTCCTCGGTCTGTACGAGGGCGTGCCTCTGACGGACCGCGGCGCGATGGAGCCCTATCTGCCCGACCGCATCAGCATCTTCCGCGGCCCGATCGAACGGATCAGCGCCTCTCCGCGGCGCCAGGCGGAGATCGTTCGCGACACCGTGGTGCACGAGATCGCGCATCACTTCGGCATCAGCGACGAGCGTCTCGGGGAGCTGGGTCTTGGCGACGAGGACTGACGCCGACCCGGCGCACCGAGACTTCCTGCGCGAACGCTTCGGGTCCTCCGCGCGGATCACGGTGATGCGACCAGGTGAGTGGTCCGTCGTGTATTCGGTGCTGACCGCCGACGCGGAGCTGGTCGCGCGCTTCGGCGCCTACGACGAAGACTTCGAGAAAGACGCATACGCGGCGCGCTACGCGTCAGCGGCGCTACCGATACCACCGATCATCGACTGGGGGCCGGCGCTCGGAGGCTTCTACGCGATCGCCCCGCGGGTGCGCGGTGAGCACATCGACGGTCTCGACGAGAGGCGGATGAGGCGCGTTCTTCCTGCGTTGTTCGCCGCAATGGATGCGATGCGGGAGGTCGACCTGTCCGCGTCGTCGGGCTGCGGCGGATGGCGCGCGGACGGTCGCACGAGTCATCCGACTTGGCGCGCATGGTTGCTCGGCTTTCTCAACGAGCCGGCGACGCGGGGGGCAGCTGGGTGGCGGGAGCTTCTCCACGACGTACCGAAGGTCCTTGCGGCGTTCGAAGAGGGCTACGCACGACTGGTGCAGATGGTCGAGCATTGCCCCGAGGAGCGAGCCCTCTTCCACGACGACCTCATCAACCGCAACGTTCTGGTGGAGGGCGATCGCATCACCGCCGTGCTGGACTGGGGCAGCTCGAAGTACGGCGACTTTCTCTACGACATCGCGAACCTCGTCTTCTATCGACCGTGGTTCCCAGCGTGGGGGAACATCGATTTCGCCGCCGAGGCGCGCGCGCACTACGACGCGATCGGACTCGCGGTGCCCCAGTTCGCGGAGCGGCTCTCCTGCTACTGCCTGCGGATCGCTCTCGACGGTGTGGCCTACAGCGCGTTCCGCAAACGCTGGGATGAGGTCGAGCTACGAGCGCGGCGCGCGCTGGAGATCGCCCGCGGCTAGCAGCCGAACGTCGGACCCGACAGATGACACCCTTCGCCCTCGCGATGGACTTCATACAAGGTCCAGTCCTTCACGGTCTCGCCAGCGGCATCGCCCCACCACGTGAGCTGCTTCACCCACACCTCAAAGACCAGGCGATGCTCGTTGCCCGATCGATCCGTCGCGATCACGTGCATCCGAGCCAGGCCGGCATTCCCCGGGCCGTCCACGATCCCAGGCTCGCAGCAAGTTCGCCACCAATCGACGGACCGGATCGCGTACGTGCGCCCGACGCCGAGCGTCGCGAGCTCGCGCGTGAGATCCTCACGCCTCGCACGAAGTTCGGTGCTCATCAGGACATTGGCGGGGTACGGCACCCAAGCATCGAGCGCGGCCCCTTCGTAGCCGGAGCTCGTCGCCGCGAGATACGCGGCGACCCGACGCTCCGGCGTGTCGAGCGCCGGACGGATGACGAAAGCCCACGCGACGAGCGACGCGATCGCGATGCCGAAGGCGGCGACGGCGACGGGTCTGCGGATCACAGCAGCGCGCGGAACTTCTTCAGGGCTGCCTCGACGCCTTCGCGCGATTCGAAGACGGCGGAGCCAGCAACGACAACTGAAGCGCCGGCCTCGATCACGCGACGGACGTTGTCGAGCTTCACACCGCCGTCGACCTCGAGCTCGACCGGGAGTCGTCGCGTATCGATCTCCTTGCGCAGGCGCTGGAGCTTCCCGATCGCGCTCTCGATGAACTTCTGGCCGCCGAATCCAGGGTTCACGCTCATCACCAATGCGAGATCGACCTCGTTGAGATACGGCAGGATCGCCTGGACCGGCGTATCGGGGTTGAGCGTGATCCCGGCCTTCGCGCCGCGGGTGCGGATCCGAGAGAGCGTCGCCGACACCTCGCGCGCCGCCTCCACGTGGACCACCACGTACGCGGCGCCGGCATCGACGTAGCGGTCCACCCGGTCATCCGGCTGCTCGATCATGAGGTGGACATCCAGCGGCAGGCGGGTCGCACGGTGCAGGTCGGCCACCATCTTCGGCCCAAATGTGAGATTCGGGACGAAGTGACCGTCCATCACGTCGACGTGGACCCAGTCGGCCCCGCCTCGTTCGAGCGCGCCCACCGCCTCCGCGAGGCGGCCGAAGTCGGCGTTCAGGATGGACGGAGCAAATTTCGGTTCAGGAATGCTCGCTTCTCTCCTTGTTCCAGGCGCGGTGGGCTGGCATCATTCGAGGGGTCCCACCTCCGCCCGTTCAGGTTAGAGGGAGAGAACATGTACCGCCCCCAGAACCTCCGGATCCCAGGACCGACCGTCGTGCCGCAGAGCGTGCTCGCCGCGTCGGCCCGACCGATGATCAATCACCGCGGCCCCGAATTCGCCGCGTTGCTGGCCGCCCTCACGCGAGCGCTTCAGGACTTCCTGCGCACGCAGGGTGACGTGCTCACCCTCACCGCGTCGGGCTCCGGCGCGATGGAAGCCGCGGTCGCGAACACGCTGTCGCGCGGCGACCGGGCGCTCGTCTTCATCAACGGCGCGTTCGGCGAGCGCTTCTATTCGATCTGCAAGGCCTACGGCGTCGATGCCCGCCGTATCGACATCACGCTTGGCCGCGCGATCGACCCCGAGCTCGTTCGCGAAGAGCTCGCGAAGGAAAAGGGCAAGGACGGCGCGAAGGCCGTCATGCTCCAGCACAACGAGACCTCGACCGGTGTCCTCAATCCGCTGAAAGAGATCAGCGAGGTCGTCCGCGAGTCGGGCAAGCTCCTCATCGTCGACAGCATCTCCGGCGCCGGTGCGGCCGAGCTCGAGATCGACGAGTGGGGCATCGACGTGTGTGTCACCGGCTCGCAGAAGGCGTGGGGCGCGCCGCCCGGCGTGTCGATCGTCACGATGAGCGAGCGCGCGTGGAAGTTCTACGAGAAGTCCGATCTGCCGAAGGCCTACTTCGACCTCGCCGCGGCGAAGGCCGCGCTCGAGAAGGGCGCGACCCCGGCGACGCCGGCGGTCACCGTGTACATCGCGCTCCAGGAGGCACTCCGTCTCATGGCCGAGGAGGGCCTCGAGGCGATCCTCCGCCGCCACCAGAATCTCGCGCGCGCGACCCGTCGTGGACTGCAGGCACTGAACCTGACGTTGTTCGCCGACGAGGCGCACGCGTCACCCGCGGTCACCGCGTTCCGCCCGCCGACGCGCGTCGACGCGCGCAACCTCATCCGCGTGCTGCGCGACGACTACGACACGATCGTCGCGGGCGGCCAGGGAAAGCTCGAGGGCCAGCTCATCCGCGTCGGCCACCTCGGCTTCGTGACGCTGCAGGACATCCTCAACTTCTTCAGCGCCTTGGAGCTCGCGCTACGTGACTTCAACCAGCCGGTCGAGCCCGGTCAGGCGATCGCCGCGGCGCTCCGCGCCTACGCGGAGAGCGCGCCGCAGACGACGCGGCCCGGTACCAGGTCCGGCACGCGCGCGGACACCGTCGGCACCCGCCGATAGGCGCGTGGGGGCGCTAGACCTCTCCATCGCAAGGGGAGAACCCCCTGCGACCCCCCTCAGGAAACCCGTTGTGCATGTGGCCGATCCTCTCGCCGAGGACGGCCTCGTGCTGCTCCGCGAACGGTGCGAAGTACGCACGACGACCGGGCTCACCGAGGCCGACCTCGCATCGCGCCTCCAGGACGTCGACGCGCTCATCGTCCGCAGCGAGACGAAAGTGACGGCGAAGATCTTCGACGCGGCGCCGCGCCTGGCTGTGGTGGGCCGCGCCGGCGTCGGCGTAGACAACATCGACGTTCCCGCGGCGACCGCGCATGGCGTCTACGTCGTCAACGCGCCGCTCGGGAACATCGTGTCCGCGGCGGAGCACGCGATCGCCCTCGCGCTCACTCTCCTCCGGCGCGTCGCCGAGGCCGACCGAAGCGTGCGCGCCGGCGAATGGACGCGTTCGAAGTTCATCGGTCGCGAGCTGCGTGGCAAGACGCTGGGCCTTATCGGTATCGGACGCGTCGGCTCGGAGGTGGCACGCCGCGCCGCAGGCTTCCAGATGCGCGTGATCGCGCACGATCCGTTCGCGACCGAGGCCATCGCGCGCGCCGCTGGCGCGCAGCTCGTCGAGCTTGACGAGCTCCTCCGCAGCGCAGATGTCATCTCGCTGCACACGCCGCTCACAGAGAAGACGCGCAACCTGATCAATGCCGACGCCCTCGCGAAGATGAAGCCGACGACGGTGATCGTGAACTGCGCCCGTGGTGAGGTCGTCGATCTCGCGGCTGTCGCGGCCGCGCTCGACAAGGGCACGATCGCGGGCGCTGCGCTCGACGTCTTCCCGAACGAACCGTTGCCGGCCGACTCCCCCATCCGCGGCTCGCGGAACACCGTCCTGACCCCACACATCGCCGGCTCCACGGCCGAGGCGCAGGTCAACGTCGCCGTGGATGTCGTGCAGCAGATCCTTGACGTGCTCGACGGGCGTCCCGCGCGCAACGCGGTGAATGCGCCTCGGCCGCCAGCGGATGAAGCGGGCGGCAGCGCGTGGCTACGCCTTGGCGAGCGCGTCGGCACGCTGGTGGCACAGCTGCTTGACGAGCGCCCGGCGAAACTGCAGATCGCGTACGCCGGCAAGCTGCTCGAGATCGACGCCGAGCCGCTGCGCGCCGCAGTGGTGAAGGGACTGCTCGAGACGTTCAGCGCCGAGCGCGTGAACCTCGTGAACGCCCTTGCGATCGCGCGGTCGCGCGGCCTCGTGATCGAGGAGCGTCGCGAGACCGAGGCCGCGCGGTACAGCGCGCTCCTCACCGTTCGCGTCGGCAACACCGAGGTGGCGGGGACGCTCGTGCAGGGCGAGCCGCGCATCGTGCTCATCGACGGGTTCTGGGTCGACGTGCCGGTCGAGGGCTACCTGCTGCTCACCAAGCACCAGGACAAGCCCGGCCTCGTCGGCCGCGTCGGGACGCTGCTCGGCGAGCACGACGTGAACATCTCGTCGATGCAGGTCGGACGACTTCACCCCCGCGGCGAGGCGCTCATGATCCTGACGCTCGACGATCCGGTGCCCGACGAGGTCCGCGCACGCATCGGCGCGTTCGCCGATGTCGATCGCGTGCGGACCGCCCGGCTGGGGGTCTCGGGCTAGCATCGCCAGCGGCTTGGACCAACGCCTCGAGCTGTCGATCGTCATGCCGTGCCTGAACGAAGCGGCAACGGTCGCCGACTGCGTGAAGCAGGCGCGTGACGCGCTCGCGAAGTACGGCATCAACGGCGAGGTGGTCGTCGCCGACAACGGCAGCACCGATGGATCGCGCGAACTGGCGACCGCGGCGGGCGCGCGCGTGGTGCCGGTCCCCGTCCGTGGCTATGGGAGCGCGCTGCTCGCGGGGATCGCCTCGGCCCAGGGCGAGTATGTCGTCATGGGCGACGCGGACGGCTCGTACGACTTCATGGCTGTCGACACCTTCCTCGCGAAGCTGCGCGAGGGGTACGACCTCGTGATGGGCAACCGCTTCAAAGGTGGCGTCGCCGAGGGCGCGATGCCGTTCCTGCATCGCTGGCTCGGCAATCCGGTGCTCTCATTCCTCGGTCGCCTCTTCTTCAACAGCGACATCGGTGACTTCCACTCGGGACTCCGCGGCTTCCGGCGGTCGCCGATCCTCGCGCTCGACCTGCGCACGACGGGGATGGAGTTCGCCTCGGAGATGGTCGTGAAGGCGGCGGTTCAGGACCTGCGGATCACCGAGGTGCCCGTCACGCTCGGCCCGGACAAACGCGGCCGGCCGCCGCACCTGCGCACCTGGCGCGACGGGTGGCGCCACCTCCGGTTCCTCCTCCTCTACAGCCCGCGCTGGCTGTTCCTGTATCCGGGAGCGGCGCTCATGCTCGTCGGCGCGATCGTGGGCCTCTGGCTGCTGCCCGGCGAGCGCGCTCTCGGGTCGGTCCGCCTCGACATCCATACCCTCGTCTACGCCTCGGCGGCGGTCGTCCTCGGGTACCAGTCCGTGATCTTCGCGCTGTTCACGAAGACGTTCGCGATCAGCGAGGGCCTGCTTCCGGAAGACCCGCGCCTGACGCGGCTCTACCGCTACGTGACGCTCGAGACGGGGATCGTGGCGGGGATCGTCCTCGTGATCGCCGGCCTGGTGCTCGCGGTCACGGCGATCGGACTCTGGCAGACGCAGGGCTTCGGTCCGATCGTCGACGTGCCACGCACGCTGCGTGTCGTCATCGTGTCCTCGCTCGCCATCACGCTCGGCGTGCAGACCTTCTTCGCGAGCTTCTTCCTCTCGGTCCTGGGTCTGAGCCGCCGCTAGCGCGCGAGCGCGCGCAACCGCGGCAGCAGACGCGCCGCGCGCTCGACACCGGAGCGCAGGTCCCCGCCGCCCGCGAACGGAAAGAGCAGCAGCTCGGTGAAACCAGCTCGCACCGTGGTCTCGGCGATCGTCAGGATGGCATCCTCGTTGTCCGCGCGGAGTTGGCTCGAGCGGCGGATCGTCGTTGGGTCGCGGCCGACCTTCGCGCAGTGCTCGTCGAGGAGCTTCGTGAGCGCGACGGTGTCCTGCGGCGTGGGGGCGTTCGAGTTCCAAACATCGGCGTGCTTCGCGACGACGCGAAAGGGTGAGCTTCGGTCCCACGCCGCCGATCCAGATCGGGGGATACGGCTTCTGAATAGGCTTCGGCTCCGCGATCGCGGCGTCGAGCTGGTAGAAGCGACCTTGGAAGGTCGCACGCTCCTCGGTCCAGAGCGCCTTCAGAACGGAGCAGGCCTCGTCCATCATTCGGATGCGGTCCGCCGCGCTCGGGAACGGCATCCCGTACATCTTGAATTCGGGCTCGTTCCATGCGGCGCCGATGCCCATCTCGAGCCGCCCCGCCGACAGATGGTCGATGGTCACGGCGATCTTCGCGAGCAGACCCGGGTGACGATAGGGATTGCCGGTCACATTGAGACCGATCCGCGTGCGCTTGGTGTTCTCCGCGACGGCGCCGAGGATCGTCCACCCGTCGAAGATGAGCTTCGTCGGGTCATTCCCGAGGGCGATGAGGTGGTCGAACGGCCAGATGTGGTCGAAGCCCGCCTGGTCCGCGATGCGCCACGCCTCGCGCTGCGCATCGATGGGGTGGACCTGCTGCGAAAGCTTCAGGCCGATGCGAAGTGGATGCGCCACCACACGGAGGCTAGCGTGACTACGATGCGAGCGTGCGCGCCGATGCCGACCGCTGGCTCCGTTCGTTGCCAAAGGAGCTCGCCCCGCATCGCGAGGTACTGCTCGGGCTGATGCGTGAGGCCGAGCGCGACCCTGGGATCCGCGTTCTCGTCGTCGGCTGCAGCATCGGCCGCGGCGCGGCCGACGAGCTCTCCGACGTCGACGCGATGTACGCGGTCGTCGACACCGCCTGGAACGACGCGCTCCGTGACAGCGCGGGCGTCGTGCGCCGCGTCGGGGACGTGATCGACATGCATCAGCAGATCATCGATCCGGCGAACCGCGAGCTGCCGCCTTACCAGCACACCTTCGCGCAGTACGCGAGCGGTGTTCAGCTCGACCTCGTCGTCGCGCTCGCGCGGGAGCGACAGGCTCCGCGGCCGGACTGGATCGTCCTCTACGACCCGGACGGGCGGATCGTCGGCGAGGCGAAGTCGAACCCCGCCACAGAGGAACAGGTCCGTCAGTGGATGCACATCGCGCTCGTGCATCTCAGCGCGTGCGCGAAACACCTCACGCGTGGCTCCCTCTGGGAAGCGAACGCGCAGCTCGACGCCGCGCGCGCCGAGCTCTGGCGACTTTGGGCGGTGGCCGAGCGCATCGCCGATCCGCAGTACGGACTCACGGCGGTGCTCGACGCGCCCGACGCTCCCATGCCGGAGAACGTCGAGGCCACTGTCGCGGGTCTCGACCGCCGAGCGTTGCGGTCCGCCGCGATGAGCTGCGGTGAGCTACTCGTGTGGACCTGGCCGCGGGCGATCAGTACGGTGGCGACCGCCGACCTCGCGATGCCCCCACTCGCCGAGTGGGTGCTCAAGCAGCTGAGGGAAGTGGCGACCTAGTACAGTCGTCGTCCCAATGGAAGCAGCGCGTTTCGAACGCAACGTCCGCACGGAGTCGAGCGAGATCTTCACGATCTACGGCGGCGCGCGCCGCATCGGTCGTGTCGACATCCATTACGGCCGCTTCGAGGTGCACGGCACCCTGCTTCTGGAGGTCGATCTCACCGACGACGAGCTACAGCAGCTCATCGATCAGCTCGACGAGGAGCTCGTGCAGACGCACGACCCGGAGCGCGAGGATTTCCTCGTGACCGTGTTCAAGTCGGAGGAGCTGGGCTTCTATTCGGACGAGTTCGAGTCAGACGACGACGAGGACGAGGAACCCTAGGCAGCCGTCCCGTACGCGTCCCGGAGTCCGGCTTCGAGCGGACGCGACGAGTAGCCGAGCTCGCTCTTTGCGCGCGCATCGCTTGCCCAGAAGGTCACCCCTTTCGAGCTTGTCACCACCTCGCGCAGACCCGGCCGCACGAGCGCGCCGAGTTGGAGCAGGACGTAGGGCAAGCGCAGGCGCGGGAGGTCGCGGCCGCCAATGCGCGCAAGGACGGCGAACGCATCCGCGACCCGGGCGATCTCGCCGCCCAGGACGTAGCTCTGTCCGATCTGTCCGCGGTCAAGGACGAGCACGATGCCGCGCGCGACGTCCTCGACATGCACGAAGTTGAGGCCCGTGTCGGCGAACGGCACGAATGGCAGCCTGCCGCGGACGAAATCGCGCATCAGACCGCCCATGCCGGACGTGTCGCCGGGACCGTACACACCGCCGGGCTGCGCGATCGAGATCGGGAGGCCGCGCCCGGCGAACTGCAGCGCGATCTCGTGCGCCTGGACCTTCGTCTCCTCGTAATAGGACGTGTACGGACCCGTGCGCGCGTACGTCTCGTCGACGACCTGCCCTTGCGTGTTCCCGAACACCGCGACCGTCGAGATGTACGCCACGCGACGGACGCCCGCGTCGAGGGCCGCCTCGAGCACGTGCTCGGTACCGGTCACGTTCGCGGCGAACATGGCGGCTCGGCGCGACGGCGGGATGCCGACCTCGTACATCGCTGCGCCGTGCACGACGGCGTCGACGCCCTCCATCCCGCGGTGCAGCGCGCCGCCATCGGAGAGATCGCCGGTGAACAGGTCAACGCCGGCGCGCGCGAGCGTCTGCGCACGCGACGCGTCGCGGACGAGAGCGCGCACCTCGTCGCCGCGAGCGAGCAGCTGCAACGTGACCGTGCCGGTGACGAAGCCCGTGGCGCCGGTGACGAAGACCTTCACTCGGCGACGCGCGCGGTCTTCGCGTCCGCGAGACGGCGCAGATCTGCAACGAAGATCTCGAAGACGGCGTCCGGCAATCCCGCCGCGGCCCAGACCTTCTCGAAGCGGGACATGTCTTCGTCGATCACGGTCTCGCACGGCGTCTCGTGCGCGAACGGCGGGACGCCGCCGATGGCGTAGCCGGTGTAGCGCTTCGCCTCATCCGCAGTCGTGCGCCGCACGCCGCTCGCGCCGAGGACCTCCCGCAGCCGCTCCTCGCTCACACGGCGGTCACCGCAACAGAGCACGACGATCGCGCGACCATCGGCGACGAACACAAGCGACTTCACGATCTCCCCGACGCTGACCCCGATCTCGCGCGCCGCATCTTGCGCGGTGCGCGTGCTCGCGGGAAACCGACGTATCTCGATAGGCACGCCGCGCTCGGCCGCGTAAGCGCGCACGCGCGCGACATTTGGATGCTCAGCGACGGTCACGCGCTCAAGTGTGGCGCCAAGTCATTAGTCAGCGGAGCGAGTCGGTACGGCGGCTGGCGTTCGCTCCCCTCGAGCGAGCATCTGCGCCCAGCCGGCCCGAAGGGGCGCGCGAGTTGCATGGCGGGCCGGCGTAGCCGGCTGCGAGCGAGAGGAGCGGACGCCAGCTGCGAGTACCGAGCGAGCGGCTACCGCCAAATATGAGCGATGCCCGAGACGAGGCGTGCGGGAAGCAGCCCGACGAGCGTGCGTGCGAGCCTGCGCCAGCCCGACACGGCGCGCTCGACATCTTCATCCGTCGCCCCAGCCGTCGTGTAGCGATCGTGCACGCGCGCCTCGGCGATGTCCTGGATCGGCGACTTCGCGTCAGGCACAGCTTCGCCGAGCATCGCCGCGTACTCGTACGTCGTCTGCGATGGATCCACGGCGAAGCCCGCATAGGAGGCCAGGAGACGCGCCTTGCCCCAGGCGGAGTCGACCGACGGTTGCCCGCGGAAGCGGAGCTCGAAGCGCGCGAACGCGAGCAGGAGCAGGAGCAGGAGCGCCCCCATGAGCGCGGCGACCGGACGCGGGTCGAAGTTCTGCACCGCCTGGACGACGCCGCTGCCGAAGCCCTGACCCTCGTCCGGGGCGTTGTCGGCAGCCTGCAGGTCGCGCTCGCCGCGGTCGATCGCGCTCGTTCCAGCGGGGTTGTCCTCGCCGCCGCCCGCCGAGCCGCCGCCGATCGCCTCGCTGTCGACGCGGAAGACCGGCGCCTGCGACGGCGTGGGCTCGAACTCGACCCACCCGTAGAGCGGGAAGTACACCTCGACCCACGCGTGCGCGTCGAGCTCTTTCACGAAGAACTTGCCGGTCGACGGGTCGAGCGTGCCGGCGGTGTAGCCCTCGACCACGCGCGCCGGTACGCCGAGCTCGCGCAGCATCACGACCATCGATGACGCGAAGTACTCGCAGAAGTCTTCCTTCAGGTCGAACAGGAAGAAGTCCACCGGGTCGCGCCCCGCGGGAGGTGCGCGGACCGTCGGCGCGTAGCGGTACGTCGTGCGCAGGAACGACTCGATGACCTCGGCCCTGTCGTACGGATCCGTCTGCTCGCCGGCGACCTTGTGCGCGAGGTCGCGCACGCGCTGCGGCAGCGTAGAGGGCAGCTGCAGGTACTTCTGTTTGATGTAGTCGGGGTAGATATTCGAGGCGCGGCGCAGCGCGGCCTTGTCAGCGACCGAGACGTACGACGTGACCGTGTAATTCTCGGAGGCCTGTCCGCTGCGAACGGCGCGGAGCGCGGACGAATAGGACTTGTCCGCACCGGTCTGGAACTGGTAGGGGATGTTGACTCTCACCGGCTCGTTCGCGGCGAACAGGAGGTTCTGCTGCGGCACGAGCATCTCGAACGTCGCCTCGAACTTCTCGCGTCCGAGCACGGTCGGGCTGAGCTTGTCGACCTTGTCCGTCTCCGTCGTGCGCCAACCGTTCCCGGTGTAGAAGTCGTATGCGATCGCTCGCCAGAAGCGGCCCTGTGGCGCGTCGACGGTCATGACGACGCGGTCCGCGAGGTTCGGCGATTGCCCCAGGCGGATCGCATCGGTGAAGGAAACGCCACGAAGGCGGCTCGGACCCGATACACCGGCGAAGAAACGCTGCCATTCGGCCTCGACCGAGCGATAAGGCGTTTCGAACACGCTGTACGCGCGGTTCAGCACCTCGGCCGCACCGACACGCGGCGTGACGAGCGCCATGATCACGAGGACCATCGTCCAGGTCATCCCACCGCGTAGCAGGCGCCAGTCCATCTCGCCGGACGGCACGATGTTGTTGCGCGTCCACCGCTCCTGCAGCAGGACGATGTGCAGTCGCACGAGCAGCACGAGCGCGGAGAGCGAGAAGACGACAAGATCGGCGATGAGGTTCGTCAGCGCCATCGAGACGTTGACGACGAGGCAGAAGCCCATGAAGAGGATCGCGTCCCACGGCCGCAGCGACCGCGACAGCGCGAAAGTGCCGACGTACGCCGCGGTCCAGACCGTCGAGCCAAGGAACAGGACGAATACCGTCGGGTCGGTCGCCGCCTCGCCCGCAAGCACCTGGGTGATCCAGTTGTTCACGCTCACCGCGAGGTGCACGACGCGTTCGCGGAACGCTCCTTCGTCCGAGGCGAACGCGGTCGAGAGCACGATCGCGATGGTCCCGACGATCCCGCCAACGATCATCGCGCGCCGCGTCGCCATCGTGCCGTTGCCGATGATGATCGCGAGCGCGATGCCGCTGAACACGAGCCAGGTGAAGTGCTCCTGCGTGACGACCCAGTCGGCCTGCTGCAGCGAGAGCGGGTAGACGCTCATCATGAGCAGGTAGATCGGCAGCGCGAACCAACCGCCGCGGAAGCGCAGCTTCCGCCAGGCGATCGGCGGGAACAGCGAGCGAACCGACCTGCGGAGCCACCGGCCCGCGGCGGCGAGTTGCAGCGAGAGCGCGCTCGGCGGCACCGTCGCGTTACGCAGCATTGCCGGCCGCCTCACGGAAGATGTCGGAGATCGATGCGCCCGGCGCGAGATACGTCGCGGTCACGCCGGCGATCGCGAGCTCGCCGAGGAGCGCGTGCCGGCGCGCGCGGTCGCGCTCGTCGGTGGGCACGGACGGACCCACGATCACGGCCTGCGTCGCGATCGCGGCCTCGCGCAGCGTGCTGGCGGGGCGGACCCAGCCGCGGTCGAGCGACGGCGTGATGAGAACGCACGCCGAGCCGCGACGAAGGCGCGGCAGCGTTTCCACCAGCGTCTCGGCGATCGAGCGCGAGCCGCCGGCGTTGATCTCGGCGAGGTACTGCATGAGCTTCCCGTACTGCTTCGTGCCGCGGTCCGGCTGAAGGACCTCGGCCCGCGAGCCGCTCGTGATCATCCCGACGTTGCGGTGCTCGCGGAGCGCCTTCGAGACGATCGAGGCCGCGACGGTGACCGCACGCTCCTCGGTCGAGTCCTCGCCGTCCCCACGGTGCCAGTGGCGCTCGAGGTCGACGTAGATCCAGAGGTCGGCGGTCTTGTCGAGCTCGAACTCTTTCACCTGCAGGCCGCGGTGACGCACTGACGACGGCCAGTGGATGCGGTTCATCGCGTCGCCAGGGCGGTACTGCCGGATGCCCATGACCATCGAGGTCGACTGGAGCGAGCGTTGTCCGGTGAGCACGCCGCCCTCGAGGACCGAGCCGGGTAGCTGCCAGTGCGGGAGCGGCATCACACGCGGATACACCAGAAGCAGCGCTTCGGTTGCGACGCGCGCTTCCTTGGGGAAGAGACCGAACGGATCGCCGCTGCGCAGCACGATCGGGCCGAGCTTGTAACGGCCGCGGCGGATCGCTTTCGCCAGGACCTTCCACTTGCGCGTCTTGCCCTTGCCGCCGATCGAGAGGACGCGACCGGGCAGCGGCTCCGGCCAGTTGGACTCCTCGGAGATCTCGAGCCACAGCTTGCCGAACGAGCTGTCGTTGCGGAGCTCGTACACCAGCTCGATCGTGTCGCCGAGGTGCGCGTAGGACTGCGAGAGCGCGCGCTTGATCGAGAGACCGTCCAGCGTCAGCCGTGCCTGCACCCACGCGATCACGGCGACGAAGAGCAGCAGGTAGGTCAGGTAACTGAGCAGCTCGAGCCCCGTCGACGCCGCGACGATGAAGAGCGCGATCCATACGACCGCGAAGTGCCAGGGCTTCACCTAGTGAGCCCGCATCACTTACTAGGCGCGCGCCGCGGTCTGCGAGAGCTCGACCGGAACGCTCGCCAACACCTCCGCGATGACCGTTGTTGCGGCGAGGTCCTTCAGGCGGGCCTGCGGCTGCAGGATCAGCCGGTGCGAGAGCGTTGGCCCGGCGAGCGCCTTCACGTCGTCGGGCAGAACGAAGTCCCGACCCTGGATGAGCGCGTAGGCCTGCGACGCGCGCGCGAGCGCGAGCGAACCACGCGGCGACGCGCCGAGATACACGTCGGGGTGTGAGCGCGTTGCGTTCACCACGCCGACCACGTAGGTCTTCACCTGCTCCGCGATGTGCACATCCTTCACTGCGCTCATGGCCTTCAGCAGCTCGTCCGCGCCCATGACCTGCTCGATCGTCTCGAGCGGATGGATGACGCGCTGCGCGTCGAGGATCGCGATCTCCTCGCGCTCCTTCGGATAGCCGAGCTGCAGGCGGATGAAGAAGCGGTCGAGCTGCGCCTCGGGAAGTGGGAAGGTTCCCTCGTACTCGATCGGGTTCTGGGTCGCCATGACGAGGAACGGATCGGGGAGCTGGTAGGTCACGCCGTCGACGGTGACCTGGTGCTCCTCCATCGCCTCGAGGAGCGCCGATTGCGTCTTCGGGGTCGCGCGGTTGATCTCGTCGGCGAGGACGATCTGCGTCATCACCGGACCCGGCCGGAACTCGAACTGATTGGTCCGCTGATTGAAGATCGAAACGCCGGTGACGTCGGAGGGCAGCAGGTCGGGCGTGAACTGGATGCGCTTGAAAGAGCAGCCGAGCGACCGCGCGATGGCCTTGGCGAGCATCGTCTTGCCGGTACCGGGAACGTCCTCAACCAGAATGTGGCCGCGGCAGACGAGGGCGACGAGCGCAAGCTCGACCTCGTGGTGCTTGCCGAAGATGACGCGCTCGACGTTGGCGACGACCGCGCCTATCCGCGTGGCGAGCCCGCTCTTGTCCATTGCCTCTCCCAGACCGGTTTGTCGCGGAATTCGAGCCATGCGGGCCCGTCTGAACATGCTAATTGCCGTACCGGTGTTACCCGAAAGAACGCTCCAGTGCGCTACTTGGTTCACACCAGGCCGAAACTTCGGCTATCTGCCCAGTGCAGCCGCCATGACCCGCCCGCCGAGCGGCGCGGCGTCCTCGCCGCCTCTGGGCGAGTTCTCGAGGAGGATCGCGACCGCGACCGTGGGCGCCTCGGCCGGGGCGAACCCCACGAACCAGCCGTGCGGCGCGCCGGACGGGTTCTCGGCGCTGCCGGTCTTCCCCGCCACGTGCACGCCGACGATCTTCGCCGCGAACGCGAACGCGCCGGGACCCTCGACCGCCCCGACCAGCATCGTCGTGAGCGCCCGCGCGGTCTCGCCCTTGATGACCTGGCCCGCCGGACCGGGTGCGATCACCCGGATCGCGTGTCCCTCGGCGTCGCGGACCTCGTTCACGTAATGCGGCGTCGGCATGACGCCGCCCATGCCGACGGTGGCGACGACGAGCGCCATCTGCAGCGGTGTCGTGAGAAGCTCCCCCTGCCCGTAGGCGGTGTCCGCGATGAGCGTCGGACGGTCCAGCGCTCCGGTCCTTGAGATCTGGCCCCTGGCGGCGGTGACGTCACAGCGTGACGGGGCGCCGATGCCGAAGCGCTGCGCGTACTCCGCGAGCTTGGCTCCCCCGATCTGCAGCCCGATCTTGGCGAAGTAGATGTTCTCGGACAGCCGATACCCGTCGGCCATCGTGTAATCGCCGTGCGCGCGTGAGGAGGAACGCACGAAGTACGTGCCCCACGACCTATCGGCCTGCCACGGATCGTCCACGCGGACCTTCGCGTTCGGATCCACGTCGCTCTCGATCGCCGCGGCGCCGGTGATGATCTTGAACGTCGACCCCGGCGGATACAGACCCTGTGTCACGCGATTGATGAGCGGCTTGTCCGGATCCGCATTCACCTGTTTCCATGCGGCGTCCTCGGTCAGCGGATCGGAGATCAGACTCGGGTCGTACTGCGGATAGCTGGCCGACGCGAGGATCGAGCCATTGCGCGGATCGATCGCGACGATGGCGCCGCGCCGGTTGCCCAGCGCCGCCACAGCAGCCTGCTGGACCTTCGGGTCGATGCCGAGCACGATCGACCCGGGCGGCACGCGCTCGCGCAGGTAGCGCGCGCGCCACTGTGACAGCGGATCCGCCGGATCCTGGCCGATCAGCGATTCGGAGTACGCGGCCTCGACCCCGGACGCGCCGAACTGGAACGACGCGTACCCGGTGACGTGCGCGAGCGTCTTGTCCTTGTAGACGCGCTTGTATCCGTTATTCGTCTGGACGCTCTCGGCAAGCGGTTTCCCCGCCGCGTCGGTGATGATCCCGCGCGGCCGGTCACGTATCGCGGCGACAAGCCGGGGGTTGTATGGGTCCGTCGCGAGCTCCTCACCGGACGCGAGCGTCCAATATCCGACGCCGAGCGAGGTCACAAGGAACGCCAGCGCGATGGTGAGCGTGAGCCCGCGGATGTTGGCGGCGATCGAGCTCGTCAAGGCGTGCCCCGCACACGTGCGGTGAGGTCGCTCACGCGTATGAGGAGCGCGACGAGCATCCAGTTCGTGACGAGCGACGAGCCTCCATACGCGACGAAGGGCAGCGTGATGCCGGTGAGCGGGATGAGCCGCGCGTTGCCGCCGACGATGACCAGCGTCTGGACGGCCACGATGAAAGAAAGACCCGCGGCGAGGAGCTGCAGGAACGGCGTCGGCGCGCGAAGCGCGATGAGCATGCCGCGGTACACGAAGAGGAGGTAGAGCGCAAGCAGGGCGAGCGCGCCGGCGAAGCCGGCCTCTTCCGCGAACGCGTCGAAGACGAAGTCGCTCCACACGACCGGTATGCGATCCGGCATGCCGTTCCCGAGCCCGGCGCCGAAGAGCCCGCCGTTCGCGAGCGCGAAGAGGCCCTGCACGAGCTGATATCCGGAATCGAATCGCACGTCCTCGGCGAAGGGATGCAGCCACACGTCGACGCGGGCCGCGACGTGGCCGAACACGTGGTATGCGACGAAACCTCCGACGAGCAGCAGCAGGATGCCGATGAGCGTGTAGAAGGCCTCGCCGGTCGCGAGATAGAGCATCGCGAGGAAGATCCCGAGGAACAGCAGCGTGGCCCCGAGGTCACGCTCGAAGACCATCACGACCATCGCGATCGCCCACATCGCGACGATCGGACCGAAGTACGGGAGCGGCGGCACCGGGATCGGACCGAACCGCCGCTGCGTTTGCGAGAGGACCTCCCTGAACTCCTCGAGATAGGCGGCGAAGAAGATCACGAGAAGGATCTTGACCGCCTCCCACGGCTCGAACGTCACGGTGCCCAGACCGATCCAGATCCGCGCGCCGTTCACCTCGCGCCCGATGACCGGCAGGAGCGGCGACAGGAGGAGCAGGACGCCGAGCAGGGCCCAGGTCCACTTGAAGCGCGACAGCGCGGTGAGGTCGCGCGGGATGAGGATCGTCGCCGCGAACGCGCCCGCCGCGATCAGGGTCCACGAGAGCTGCTGGACGAGCAGGTTCGAGGCGAGCCGCTGTACGAGTACGAGGCCGATGGCGGTGAGCGCGGCGGCGATGGGGAGGAGCAGCTGGTCGCCACGGATGCCGCGCGCGGCGAGGAACAGGTGGAGCACGAACGCGATCACGACGAAGGTCACCGGGATGACGAGCTGCTGCGGCCGGAAGCCGGCGACCTCCGCCGCAGCGACCGCGACCGATCCGGTGATGCCCATCGCGGCGACCCAGAAGAGGAGACCGAGCTCGGGCCTGCGGCGAGTGACCGCGATCATCCCGAGCCCTTCTCCAATCGGAGTGCGATGCGCCCGATGGCGAGCTCGTCACCGAACTGCAGCCGCTCCGCGCGCTCGATGCGCGTTCCATTGACGACGGTGCCGTTGGTGCTTCCGAGGTCCTCGATCCACCACTCGCCGTCGCGGAGCTCGAGCACGGCATGGCGCGCCGACGCCGCCTCGTCGGAGAGGGGAACGTCGTTGCCCGCGTCACGGCCGATCGAGGTGGACGCTCGAAGCGAGAAGCGCTCCCCCACCCGCGGGGCGTGACCCGCGTTGCGCTCGACGATGAGCACGCCGAGGGCGCGCGTCGCGCCGTCGACCGCGCGCTCCGCTACGAGGGCGCGGTGCAGCACGCCGAACGCGCGCAACAGGAAGAGATAGAGGAGCAGCAGGAAGGCGATGCGCACACCCCACAGCAGTAGGGCGAACGTGATCTCCATCTATTCCGCCGAATGGAAGATGAGATCGAGCCCCGCGACGGAGATCCGATCGCCGTCGTTGAGCACGACCTCGGCGACGCGGCGGCCGTTCACGTACGTCCCGTTCGTGCTCTGCAGGTCGTACAGGGTGTACCGACCGAGGCGGAGTCGGATCTCGGCGTGCTTGCGCGACACGCGCGTGTCGTCGAGGACGACGTCGTTCTGCTGATCGCGGCCGATCAGCAGAGGCTCGGGCCCGAGCTGGACCGACGAACGCTCGCCATCCTTCAGCTCGATGCTGGCCTTCGGCGCGCGCGGCTTCTCGCGAAGGAGCTTCTCGCGGTCGAGGACCATCGTGTGACCCGACTCGACGGCGCCGAGAGACTTGGGGTCGGCCTCGACCTCGTCACCCGATGCGTCGACGAGCGCACACGACACGCGGATGTCACCGGGCGCGACGTCGTCGTCGCGCTCGATCTCCACCGACGGGAAGTCGAGCAGCGTGAAGTTGCGCTCGCGCGACGCCGACAGCACCGCCTCGGCCAGATCGCGCTCGAGGCTGCGGCGGTACTGCTCGAACTGGGCGAAGTCGGTCGCCGACAGCGACACGACGTACGAGTTCGGGACGAAGGTCTTGGAGAGCGAAATGGTCTGGTGCGCCTCCATCGCGCGGATGAGGCGCTTGGCGATCTGGACGGGCTGGAGCTTCGCGCCGAAGATGCGCGCGCTCCATCCCTCGATCATCCGGCTCACAAAGGATTCAAGCCGTTCCATGCTCAGCCCTCTTCAGCTTTATCACTTCCGCACCGACGAGGATGATCACGGCGGTCACGTAGATCCAGGTGAGCATGACCGCGGCGAAGGCGATCGGTCCGTACACAGTGAAGATACCGAGACTGCGCGCGACGGAACCGAACGCGATCTTCGCAAGCTCCCACAGCATGGCGGATACCAGCGCGGCCATGCGCGCCGTGCCCGCTCGCACCCGCACGCGCGGGATGTATTGGTAGACGAGATAGAAGGGGATGTAGCCAACGACAAAGCCCAGGAGTGGCGAGAGCGGACTCGCGACAAGGGAGATCACCAATGAGATGACGCCGAGGACGACGAGCGCGCCGGCGAACGCAAAGGCGTCAACGTGACCCCGGACGAACCCGCGCTTGCGACCTGTACCGAGGACGGCGGCCAGCGCCTTGTCGATCGACCCGTGGATCGCGCCGGTGGCGAGGATCGTGCCGATGACACCGACGCTGAGCGAGACGCCGCGTCCCTCGACAAGCTGGCGCACGATCCGCGTCTCCTGCGCCGTGGCCGACGGATAGATGTCACGTAGCAGCTGCCCCAGCTCCGCCTGCGCGCGATCCGATCCGTAGACGAACCCAAGGACGCCGACGACGAGCGCGAGGAGCGGGATGGTCGCGAAGAACAGCTGGAAGGCGACCGCGCCGGCGAAGAAGGTGCACTCGTCGTCTCCGAAGGACGTGGCGACGGCGCGCACGTCGCGGACGAGAGCCCTGAGCGAGGTCAGGATGCGGCGTCGCTCTTCGGCGCCGACTTGTCCGGCGCCTTTGTCTCGGACTTCGTGTCGTTCTTCGTCTCGCTCTTGGTCTCTGTCTTGGTATCGGTCTTGGCGTCCGTTTTCTTGTCGCTCTTCTTGTCGGTCGTCGAGGCGGTGGTGTCCGAGCTCTTGTCAGTCCCCCGGCTGTCGGTCTTGTACCAGCCCGAGCCTTTGAAGACGATCGCCGGAGTGGAAATCAGGCGCCGCGGCTTCTTGCCGCAATTGGGGCACTTCTCGAGTGCCTCGTGGCTGAACGACTGGACCGCCGAGAACACGTGGCCGCAGTGATCGCACCGGTAGTCGTATATCGGCATCGCTCGATATCATCGCCGAAGGTGTCGGGAGGGGCCATCGCCATCACCGAGCGCGCGGCGTCCCGCCGCCGTCGTGACCTCATCGAAAACTGGCAGGCTTACCTCTTCCTCATTCCGGCCATCGCCTTCCTCGGCCTGTTCAAGATCCTCCCAGCCTTCTACGCGATCTATATCTCGTTCTTCCGCTGGGATGTGATCCAAGGAGCGTTCCGCGGCCTGGACAACTACTTCGACATCCTCTGGCAGAACTCGACGCGCTCACAGGCGTTCTGGCAATCGCTGTCCACGACGTTCACGTATGCGGCCATCACGGTCCCGATCGAGATGGGCCTCGCTCTCGTTGTCGCGTACGTGCTATTCCAGAAGCTCGCGGGCCGCGACATCTATCGCACGATCTACTACCTCCCATATGTGACCTCGACCGTCGCGGCCGCGTCCGTGTTCCTGTGGGTCTTCCATCCTCAGTACGGGATCGCGAATCAGCTGCTCGGTGTCTTCGGCATCAGCCCACTCAAGTGGTTCCAGGAACCCGACGGCGTCTTCCAGATGCTCGGCAACGCGGCGGGCCTGGCGGTGCCGGACTGGGCCGCGGGTCCGAGCCTCGCCCTCGTCGGCGTGGCGATCTTCTCGATCTGGCACTTCCTCGGCTTCCAGATCCTCATCTTCCTCGGCGGACTCGGGAACATCCCGGTCGAGTACTACGAGGCGGCCAAGCTCGACGGTGCGAATCAGTTCCAGCTCTTCCGGAGGATCACCCTTCCGCTCCTGTCGCCGCAGATCTTCTTCGTCTTCACCATCGCGAGCATCGGCGTGCTCCGCGCCTTCAACGAGATCTTCGTGCTGACGAACGGTGGACCGCTCGATACGACCCGAACGGTCACGCTCCTCCTCTTCAAGACGTTCTTTCAGCAGGGCCAGATCGGCCTCGGCTCGGCGATGGGCGTGTTACTGACGCTCATCATCCTGGGCTTCACGCTCATCCAGTTCCGCGTGCTCGAGCGGCGGGTCACCTATACATGAACACGCCACAGGTGCTGCCGCGCGTGATCACGCGACCGATGCGCCCGCGTGTGCCGGCGATCACCTCGACCCTGTTCAAGCACCTGCTGCTCATCCTGGCCGGCATTTTCGTGGCGTACCCCTTCTACTTCATGGTGACGTCGGCGTTCAAGGAGTTCTTCGAGGCGACGGCGGTGCCGCCCACGCTCTTCCCGACATCGTGGCACCCGGAGAACTACGCCGAGGTGTGGTCGAAGCAGCCGTGGGGCCGCTTCTTCGCGAACACCTTCTTCATCGCTGGCGCGAGCGTCGCCGGGGAGATCGTCATCGCGGTCCTCGCCGCGTACGCCTTCGCGCAGATGAACTTCCGCGGCAAGAACGTGCTCTTCGCGCTGTTCCTCGCGACCTACATGATGCCGGGCGAAGCGACGCTCATACCGAACTTCGTGATGATGAGCAAAGCGCCACCCGGCGTGAACCCGCTCTTCCCGATCCCGCGCCTCAACCTCTACGACACCTACGCCGCACAGATCCTTCCCTTCCTCGCGAGCGCGTTCTCGGTGTTCCTCCTACGCCAACAGTTCCTCGCGATACCGAAGGAGCTGCGCGACGCGGCGGTCATCGACGGCGCCGGTCACGCGCGCTTCCTGTGGTCGATCGTGCTCCCGATTTCGGTCCCGGCGCTCGTGACCGTGGCGATCCTCTCGTTCTATGCCTCCTGGAACTCGTTCCAGTGGCCATTCATCGTCACCTCGAGCGCGGCCGTCCGTCCGATCCAGGTCGCGCTCAACGCCTTCAGCGCCGAGGCGGGCTCCCATTACCATCTTCTGATGGCGGCGGCGTCGCTCGTCGTTGCACCGATCGTCCTGCTCTATCTGATCGGGCAGCGCTTCCTGGTGCAGGGGGTCGCACGGACGGGCATCCGCGGCTAGGGTTCACGCGTAACTCACAAGGGGAACACCCGGCGCTGCTCGAATGGTGGAGGAGGTAGGAACACACTCATGACCAGGATCCGGATCCCAGCTCTGCTTGCGACCCTGGCGCTCCTGATCGGTGCGTGCGGCGGCGGCCCCGTGGCGGCCCCAACGGCGGCTCCGACGACCGAGGCTGACATCGAGATCACCGGCCCGGTCTCCCTGACCCTGTGGCACGCCCTCACGAGCGACCCGCAAAAGGGCGCGCTCGAGGCGGCGGTCAAGAAGTTCAACGAAACGAACGGCAAGGGCATCACCATCACGCCGGTCGTGCAGGGGAACTACACGCAGCTGTACCAGAAGACGCTGGGCGCGATCCAGGCCGGCGCCCTGCCCGAGATCGTGCACGCATACGAGAGTCAGGTGGCCGACTACCAGAAGGCTGCCGTGGTCATCAACCTCGACCCCTATATGAAGAGCACGAAGAACGGACTCGACAAGGCAAGCCAGGACGACATCTACAAGCCGTATTTCGACACCAACCGCTTCCCTCAATACGACAACCAGCTGCTCTCATTCCCCTTCACGAAGTCGCTCTTCGTGATGTACACGAATGAGGACGTCCTCTCATCGTCCGGCGTCACGGGGACCCCGAAGACCTGGGCCGAGTTCGAGTCGGCGGTCCAGAAGGCGACGATCAAGGATTCATCCGGCAAGACGACGCGCTACGGCTGGGCCCAGCCGCTGGACGCTTCGAACTTCAACGCCTGGGTCATGTCGATGGGCGGCAACATCATGGCCGCCGACAACAAGACCGTCGCGTGGGATGGCAAGGAAGGTCTCGCCGTCCTCCAGATGATGGATCGCCTGTGGAAGGGCGGATACGCATACACCCCGACGGGCTTCGACTGGCAGAACGACTTCGCCGCGAGCAAGCTCGCGTTCACGATGGGCTCGACGTCCTCCCGGCCGTTCATCGCGGGTGCGATGAAGACCGCGGTGAAGTGGAACGTCGGCGTTCCGCCGCAGACCGATCCGGCGAAGCCACGCACCGTGATGTACGGCGCGAACGTCGCCGTGCTCAAGAGCACCCCGCAGAAGCAGCTCGCGAGCTGGCTCTTCGTGAAGTGGTTCAGCGAGCAGGCCCAGACCGCGGACTGGGGCACCAAGTCCTACTACATGCCGGTCCGCAAAGCCGCCGCGAACGACGAGGCGCTGAAGAGCTACTGGGGCTCGAAGGACCCGCAGGGCAAGCAGGCCTTCGACGTCATCGGGAGCTCGATCCCCGAGCCGAACGTCCGTGGCCAGCAGGAGATCCGCGACGTGATCTTCGACATGCT